>CAYZXC010000129.1:0-3311 GCA_964482275.1 uncultured Eubacteriales bacterium | reverse complement strand
AGTTGCAAATCTTCAAAGATTTTGGTATACTGTTAGACGCTGTTGAACAAAAAGCTCCGAAGCTATGGCACGCCCGTGCGGGAGCGGTGTTTTTACAGCACATTTTAGGTATTCAAGATGGGGAAATTTTGGATGCCGTGCGCTATCATACCACCGCAAGGGCCGGCATGTCACTGCTTGAGATCGTGCTGTATTTAGCGGATTTTACATCCGATGACCGTGATTATCCCGACGTGGATGTCATGCGGGAGCTGACCGAGCGAGATCTTGACGAAGCGATGCGGTACGCGGTAGCCTATACCATCGACGATCTGCGGGCGGAGAACCGTCCGGTGCATCCGGACACGCTCGCATGCTATATGGAAAGGACAGGCGATACGAATGGCAAAGGACAGACGTAAGAAAACGACAGGCAAATCCCGCCGCAGTACGCTTCGCGGCAAGCGCCTTGTGTGGATCGCGGCGGCGGTCTGCTGCGTGCTTCTGGTGATCTTCGGCATCGTGCTGGTAAATGCGGTCAAAAATTCCGCGGGCAACAAGGATGGCTCGGAATCCGATGTGAACGCCTACGACACCACGCCGGTATCGCTTCAAAAGAAAGTGGCCTACTACGTGGTGGGGCTGCTCGGCGAGGAGGAGACCTCGCCGACCTCGGCACTCTTTTTGCTGTGCCACGACAAAAAGCAAAAGACCTTAAACGTGTTAGAGATCCCGCAGGCGACCTATCTTGGTGACAGTGAGCTGTGGATCGAGAAAAAGGCCGGTAACGTGTGGGGCAATCCCGCACCGCTGGACTGGTGCGATTTTGAAGGGAAGCGCATCTACAAAGCACAGATCGCGGAATGTGAGGAGCAGGGGCACACCGTGTCGCAAAAGATCGGCTCGGCGTCGTATAACCTGATCTCCATCTTTAACGAGCAATACGCCCTGCCGGTGGACGGCTATTTCATGATGCCGCAGGAGGCGTTCGTCAAGCTGGTGGATCTGCTCGGTGGCTTGGATGTGGATCTGCCGTCCGCGGTAACGCTCGGTGAGATCAAATTCAGCGCCGGTGTCAAGACACTGGATGGCGCAGGTGCGCTGGAGTATATTACCATGGGCGGCGATACGGTTGCCGCCGATCTCGCACGGATCGAAAGGCAGCGCCGTGTGTTCTTCGCCCTGTTCCAGCGCCTGTGCGCGCAGACCGAGGAACAGCTGACGGAGGATTCTCTGCTGCCGGTCATGAAGGGCTCCACACCCTTCCGTACCCGTACCGGTAACGACGATATGCTCGCCATTGTTCAGGCGTGGAAAGAGATCTCCGCCGAAAAAGTCACGGCTATGATCATTCCCGGTGAGGCGGCGACCTTAGAGGGCGTGTCGTATTACAGCGTGCACCGTCAGCAGTTGATCGAGGTGCTTAACACCTACTTTAACCCCTACGGTGAGGAGATCACCGAGGCGCACGTACAGGTCACGGAGATCGCCGCAGGCGGCAATTCGGATACCAAGCTGCAGACGATGGATCAGATCGCCGTGGAGCAGAGCGGCGTCAAAGAAGACGACGAATGATTAACGGAGCAGAGTGAATCTATGAAATCAATCGACCTTGTTAAAGCGATCGTCCGATCGCTGGACACGCATAAAGCGCAGGACATCCGTGTGCTGGAGGTGGGCGATGTGACATCGCTTGCAGACTATTTCGTTATTGCCTCCACCACCAGCACCACCGGTGTGCGTGCGCTTGTGGATTACGTGGACACCGACATCGGAAAGCTGGACGTCCGGCCGGTCAGCACGGAGGGATATCAGACCTCGTTGTGGACGTTGCTGGATTACGGCACCGTTGTCGTGCATATCTTTTTGGACAGTACACGCGAATTTTACGATCTGGAGCGTCTGTGGCAGGATGCCCACCCGCTGGATCCCGCGATGTTTTTGGAGGATGAGGAGTCATGAAAAAATTCGATTTTGCGGCCATTGAGAAAAAATGGCAAACCAAATGGCAGACGGAAAACACCTTTGCCGCTTCAAACGATACGGATAAGCCTGCGTATTTTGCGCTGGTCGAGTTCCCGTACCCTTCCGGACAGGGCTTGCACGTCGGCCATCCCCGCTCCTACACCGCGTTGGATGTTGTGGCGCGTAAACGCCGTATGCAGGGCTATAACGTGCTGTATCCCATGGGTTGGGACGCGTTCGGTCTGCCGACCGAAAACTATGCTATCAAGAATCATATCCATCCTGAGGTCGTGACCGAAAAGAACGTGGCGCGCTTTAAATCGCAGCTGCAGGGGCTCGGCCTGTCCTTCGACTGGACCAGAGAGATCAACACCACCGATCCGTCCTATTACAAATGGACGCAGTGGATCTTCTTGCAGCTGTTCAAGAAGGGGCTTGCCTATAAAAAGGAAATGGCGGTCAACTGGTGCAACTCCTGTAAATGCGTGCTTGCCAACGAAGAGGTCGTCGGCGGCGTGTGTGAGCGTTGCGGCGGTGAGGTCGTGCGCAAGGTCAAAAGCCAGTGGATGCTCAAGATCACGGCGTATGCACAGCGCCTGATCGATGATCTGGATCTGGTGGATTATCCCGACCGTGTGCGCGCGCAGCAGATCAACTGGATCGGCCGTTCTACCGGTGCACAGGTCACCTTCAAGACCACCGCCGGCGAGCCGGTCGTGGTGTATACCACCCGTCCGGACACCCTGTTTGGTGCTACATACATGGTCGTTTCTCCTGAACATCCGCTCTTGGAGACCTGGATCGACGCGGGCAAGCTGAAAAACGTGGAGGCGATCCGCGCGTATCAGGAAGCGGCGGCGCGCAAATCCGATTTCGAGCGCACCGAGGTTGCGAAGGATAAGAGCGGTGTGTGCTTAGACGGTGTGGTTGCTATCAACCCGGTCAACGGTCGCGAGATCCCGATCTTTATCTCCGATTACGTGTTGGTCTCTTACGGTACCGGCGCGATCATGGCGGTTCCGGCTCACGATACGCGTGACTGGGAGTTCGCCAAGAAATTTGATCTGCCTATCATTGAGGTCGTCAAGGGCGGCGACGTTGAAAAAGAAGCTTTCACCGATTGCGACACCGGTGTTATGGTCAATTCCGGCTTCTTGGACGGAATGTCGGTAGAGGAAGCGAAGAAAGCAATCATCGAATACCTGACAAAAGAGGGAATCGGTGAGCAGAAGGTCAATTACAAGCTGCGCGACTGGGTGTTCTCCCGTCAGCGTTACTGGGGTGAGCCGATCCCGATCGTGCATTGCCCTCATTGCGGTCAGGTTGCCGTTCCGGAGGAGCAGCTGCCGATCCGTCTGCCGATGGTG
>CAYZXC010000128.1:0-3321 GCA_964482275.1 uncultured Eubacteriales bacterium | reverse complement strand
AGATCGGCTCGGAGGGAAACACCGGTATGCAATCCGCGTACCTGCGGTATTTCATCGAGGATATCGCGGAGGCGCTCGGCACCAAAGCGCGCCACGTATTCCGCAACTCGCTGTGCCTGTCCGCCGATGTGAACGTCGCCTATGACCCGTTGTATCCCGATACGGTGGAGGCACGTAACTGCGCGGCGCTCAACCAGGGCGTGGTGCTCACCAAATACACCGGTGCAAGAGGCAAGAGCGATACGAGTGATGCGTCCGCTGAATTGATGGGCTTCTTCCGCCGCATTATGGATAAGGCGGAGGTGGTGTGGCAGATCGGCGAGCTCGGTAAGGTGGATCTCGGCGGCGGCGGAACGGTCGCCAAATACATTGCCGATCTGGATGTCAATACCGTTGACCTCGGCGTGCCGGTGCTGTCGATGCACGCGCCGTTTGAGGTGGTATCCAAGCAGGACGTGTATATGACCTACAAAGCATTCTATGCACTGCTCTCTCGTGGCGAGAAACTATAACACAGACAAGTATGACCTCATAGGATAGCCTATGAGGTCATTTTTTGTGGGGTGGTTTGATGAGACGGCGTATGGGACGGCGGAACGGCGTGCGCGGCGTTGCCTTGATCGCGGCAACGGCACTGATGCTGGCGGCTTTTGTCGGCATCGACAGTCGCTTGCGACCGCTCATTCAAAGCTACGGCTATATGGCGGCGCGGCGCGGTGCGATGCTGGCGGTGCATACCGGCGTGGAAACCGTGCTTGCCGATGAGTCAATCGGATACGCCGATCTTGTCACCGTTGAGCGGGATGCCGAGGGCCACGTGCTGTCCGCCGAGGCCAACGTAATGGCGATCAACCGTCTGAAAGCCGCCGCCACCAACGCAGTGATGGCGGAGCTGACGGCACGGGAGATACAGACGGTCAAAATCCCGCTCGGCAGCTTGGTCGGCGGCAGCTTCTTTACCGGCCGCGGGCCGTTCCTGTCGGTGAAGATCCATACAAGCGGGGTGGTGATCTCCAACCTGTCCAGCGACTTCTCGGACGCGGGGATCAATCAGACCAATCACCGCATTTCACTCGACATGACGGTAATGATGACCGCCGCTTTGCCGATCGAGCGGGTGAGCATTGAATTGCAGACGAGCTTTTTGGTGTGCGAAACCGTTTTGGTGGGCGACGTACCACAGACCGTCCTGCAACTCGATTTTGGGGATACCATGAGTAATATTTTCGGCGCAGGTGATTGAAATATCGACTGTGATTTGGTATACTATATAGTAAAGGATGTGGCGGTATGGAATTTGAAAGCGCACGCGCGCGGATCGAGGAGCTGCGCAAGACCATCGACTATCACAGCCGGTTGTATTACGACAACGATGCGCCGGAGATCGAGGATGACGAGTTTGATAAACTGACGCAGGAACTGCGCCGGTTAGAGGAGGCATACCCGCAACTCATCACGGCGGATTCATATACCCAGCGCGTACACGGTGAGATCTCCCGGCTGTTCACACCGGTCGCGCACGAGGTGCCGCTCGGCAGCCTGCAGGACGTATTCTCACTGGACGAGGTGCGTGAGTTCGACAAACGCGTGCGGGAGGAGATCGCGCATCCGGTGTATGTGGTGGAACCAAAAATTGACGGTCTGTCCATTGCGTTGGAATACCGCGACGGTGTCTTTTACCGAGGGGCGACCCGCGGTGACGGGCAGACCGGCGAGGACGTATCCGCCAATCTGCGCACCATTGCTTCCATTCCGTCAAAACTGAACAAAGCACCGTCGCGCGTGATCGTGCGCGGTGAGGTATATATGCCGAGAGAACAGTTTGGCTTTCTGACCGGTTTGCAGGAACAAAACGGCGAAAAGCCGTTCAAAAACCCGCGCAATGCCGCCGCCGGCTCGCTCCGTCAAAAAGATCCCGCCGTCACCAAAACGCGCGGGCTGGATCTGTTTGTGTTTAATCTGCAGCTTCTTGAAGGGGAAAGCGTGACCGCTCACGCCGCCTCACTGGACTATATGAAAGACTTAGGGTTGCCGATGATCCCGTTCTATTTGCGCACCGATTCCATCGACGAGGTGATTGCCGAGATCCAGCGTATCGGGGCGAAGCGCACCGGATTGCCGTTTGACATTGATGGCGCGGTGATCAAGGTCGACGATTTTGCCGACCGCGAGCGGTTGGGCTCCACCAGCAAATACCCGCGGTGGGCGGTGGCGTACAAATACCCGCCGGAGGAAAAACAGACGGTGCTCCGCGAGGTCGAGATCACGGTGGGGCGCACCGGTGTACTCACCCCGACCGGTGTGTTTGATCCGGTCACGCTTGCCGGTACGACCGTCAGCCGCGCTACCCTGCACAACGCCGATTTTATCCGTGAAAAAGGGCTCGGCATCGGGGATACCGTGATCCTGCGCAAGGCGGGAGACATTATTCCTGAGGTCGTGCGCGTGGAACGGCACGCAGGAAATGCGGTCTTTGAACTCCCGACACGTTGTCCGTCCTGCGGCGAAGCGGTACAGCGCGAGGAGGGCGAGGCGGCACTGCGCTGCTCGAATCCCGATTGCCCCGCACAGCGCTTGCAACGCCTGATCCATTTCGCGTCGCGCGACGCGATGGATATCGAGGGACTCGGCCCCGCGGTGCTGGAACAGTTGGTGGACGAAGGGCTCGTTTCCCGCATTGACGATCTGTATACCCTCGACCGCGAGGCGGTCCGCGTGTTGGAAGGTAAAGGTGAGCGCTCTGCCGACAACCTGATCGGTGCGATCGAAGCATCCAAGGAAGCCGATCTGTCCCGACTGCTGTTCGCACTGGGTGTGCGGCATATCGGACAAAAGGCGGCAAAGCTGCTTGCACAGCGATTCGGTACGATGGCGGCGGTGATGGCGGCATCGTATGAGGATGTTGTCGCGATCGACGGTTTTGGCGCGGTGATGGCGGAAAACGTGGTGCGGTTCTTCTCCTTGGAGCCTACCCGCCGACTGATCGAACGGCTCGAAGAACTCGGCGTGAATATGGAAAGCCAAACCGAACAGGTCGATCAGCGGTTTGCGGGTATGACCTTCGTACTCACCGGTACGTTGCCGTCTATGACACGCGATCAGGCGAGCGCCTTGATCGAGCAGTACGGCGGCAAGACATCGGGCAGTGTGTCAAAGAAGACGTCCGTGGTGCTCGCGGGCGAGGATGCCGGCAGCAAGCTCACGAAAGCACAAGCGCTGGGTATTCGTGTCATCGACCAAGCGGAATTCGAAGCGCTTTTACAGTGATTCTCGCGGTAGTAGAGAGACTTTTTGTCGATTCTACTACCGCGGTTTTGTTTT
>CAYZXC010000127.1:0-3323 GCA_964482275.1 uncultured Eubacteriales bacterium | reverse complement strand
TACGGGCAAAAAAACGCGGCGAAAACCATTGTGAGTTCGACTCTCTTATGGTATACTGATATTATACCACAAACGAAGGGGTTTTTGTATGCCATTTTTATACGCCTTGGAATCCATCCGCAATTCCGTGTTTGACGTGTTTTTCTCGATCGTAACGCTATGCGGCGAGGAAACCGTGTTTATGGCGGTGGGTATGATCGTCTTCTGGTGTATCAACAAATATCAGGGCTACTATCTTCTGTCGGTCGGTTTTTTGGGAACGGTCGTGAATCAATTCTTGAAAATGCTGTTTCGCATCCCTCGTCCGTGGGTACGCGACCCGAATTTCACCATCGTATCCTCCGCTGAGGATGCCGCCGCCGGCTACTCGTTCCCGAGCGGACACACGCAGACCTCGGTGGGCCTGTTCGGCGGTATCGCCCGTTGGAACAAAAACACCGCACTGCGCATCGCCATGATCGCCTTATGTGTGTTGGTACCGTTTTCCCGGATGTATCTCGGCGTCCACACACCGGCGGATGTTCTGGTATCGATCGTCATTGCTGCCTTACTGGTGTTCGTTGGTTGTCCTCTGTTCAAAAAAGCCGAAAACTCACCTAAAACGATGTATGCCATCCTCCTTACTATGACGGCAGTCGTGCTCGCCTTCCTCTGCTTTGTATCTTTTTATCCGTTCCCTGCCGAGGTATACGCGGCAGATGCCATCCACAATCTGGAATCCGCACAAAAGAACGCTTATACCTTGACCGGATGTGCCGTTGGACTGATCGTTGTCTACACTGTCGATCTCAAATACACCCGGTTCGATACCAAAGCCGTGTGGTGGGCGCAACTGCTCAAGATCGTTGGCGGGCTTGCTGCGGTTCTGATCGTCAAAGAGTTGTTGCGCGCCCCGCTTGATGCTCTTTTTGACGGCGCGCTTCTTGCACGCAGTATCCGCTATTTCTTGATGGTCGCAGTCGGCGGCGTGTTGTGGCCGATGACCTTCCGTTGGTTCGCAAAACTTGGTAAATAACCTCAAAACACTAAAACGAGTCAGCCGGCGGCTGACTCGTTTTTAGCATCATTTCGTATTCTTAAAAGCTGTTTCCAGCACATCGCCGACAGCCTGCGCCATTGAGAAAAAGCCCAGATCTGTCGGATGGCAGCCGTCCACGGTTCCCCCATCCTTAGCAAGTGCCATAAGCGTCGGGCCATCGAGAAAATACACATTGGTATCGCCGCGATCACGCGCATTCTGATAGGTAGTGCGGATAATTTCTACGCGCCGTTTTCTCTCATCGCTCAGATAATATTCCGGTGCGGACAGAATCACGATCGGCAGATCGGGATGCGCCTTACGGATGATCGAGAAAAACGGTTCATGCGTTTCAAGAAGATGCTGAGGAGTCGGGGAGTTATGATCGTAATCCATCACAAAGGCAGACATATCCAGCGTCTTGATATACTCGGCAATCTCCGGCTCGCCCTTTGCGTTACCGGAGAAACCGAGGTTAATATAGTCGGCATTCAAACGGCGCGATACGACGTTGATATAGTCGCTGCCGGGACGCGATGCACAATATCCCTGTGTAATAGACGAGCCGTAAAATACGATTGGTTTTTCGATGGCATACGGTTCCGGCTTGCAAACCTCGGCCGTGTTGCTGAGACCGATATACAAATGACTGACTTGGCTGGAACGCGGAAAATGAATGGTGATCTCTTTGAGGTCGGTGTTACCAAGCTCAATCACACTCTCATATCCGGTTTGAATACCGACCGGAGGAAGAAAGGTTCTGAAAAACCGATTGTCATTTCCCACACGAATATGCAGATCAAATCCGGCGGCAGAAGCAAAGGTAAAGTGCGACGAACCAGAGCCCCCGACAGTAGGCATAACGGCGTGAATTGCCACATACGGGCTATCCGTCTCAAAACGCACTCTGCCTCCTGCAGGTGTAGTACCCAACAACACCACACCGTCGTTAACCGACTGTGAAACCGCTTTCGGCAATCGGCAAAATTTTCCGTCCTCATACATCAATCCGTGTACGCAGAAAGGTTCCTGCCTCACATCATAAAATCGAATATCCTCTTTTTCGATCGCTGTATCCACTTTGAAATTCGAATCGATCTGTTCAAGTGTAAGCATACCTATTACCTCCGCGCAGAATCATCATTTTGAAAAAATCTCGTTCATGACCCGACAAACCGCATTCGCCATTGAGAAGAAGCCCACGTCTGTGGGATGACACCCATCTACCGTCCCATCATCCCGAGCATCCGCCATCAGCGTGGGACCGTCAAGGAAATACACATTTGTATCACCGCGATCCAGAGCGTTCTGATAGGTCTTTTGAATCGCCTCTAAGCGTGCTACTTCACCGGCGTTCAGATAATAGGCCGGTCGCGACATGATCAAGATTGGCAGATCGGGATGCGCCTTACGGATGATCGAGAAAAACGGTTCATGCGTTTTAAGTAAATGCTCCGCATTGGCGGCATTATGATCATAATCCAACACGAAAACGGACATATCCAGATCTTTGATATATTCCGCCATTTCCGTTTCGCCCTTGGCGCTTCCCGAAAAGCCCAAATTGATGTGGTCAACATTCAATCGACGGGAAACGATGTTGGTATAGGTGGTACCGGCGCGAGATGAGCAGCCGCCCTGCGTAATAGAAGAACCGTAATACACGATGGGCTTTTCGATCGCATACGGTTCCGGCTCGCAAACGGTAGCCGTTTCGCTGAGACCGATGTACAGCTTACTGACCTCACTGGAGCGCGGGAAGTGGATCGTGATCTCTCTGACCTCGGAAGTAGTCCAATCCATTATACTCTCATAGCCTGTCTTCATATCCCAAGGCGGCAAAAACGTTTTCGCATACCGTTCTTCACCGTCTTTACGGACATACAGATCGAAGCCGCAGTTTCCGGCACCGGGGCTTTGCGATGACGCGTATGTGATCTGTGACATTTCCGCGTGGATCGCTACATAGGGACTGTCCGTCTTAAAGCGTACACGCCCGCCCGTTGTCTTCGCATGCAATGCCAGTACACCTTCACTGACAGACGCGGCAACACTTTCCGGCAAACGACGGAATTTCCCATTCTCGTACAACAAGCCATACACCTTGAAGGGGTCAAGTCTTACGTCGTAGAACGTAATATCGTCTTTATCAATAGCCGTTTCCACCTTGAAATTCGGATCAATTTGTTCAAGCGTCAACACAGTAATCACTCCCGCTGTTTTACAATACTTCTTAAATTTCTAAAATTATATCACGCTACTATTCCCGTGTCAAACTTTACTTCCCGCATATTTCGTGGTATAC
>CAYZXC010000126.1:0-3329 GCA_964482275.1 uncultured Eubacteriales bacterium | reverse complement strand
CGCACGAGATCTACGGACCCGAAACGCAAGTGAAATTCCGTCCGTCCTTCTTCCCGTTCACCGAGCCGAGCGTTGAAGTGGATGTGACCTGCTCCGAGTGCGGCGGCAAGGGCTGCCGTGTATGTAAGGGCACCGGCTGGATCGAGATTCTCGGTGCGGGTATGGTACATCCGCGCGTGCTCGCCGGCTGTGGTATCGACCCCGAAGAATATACCGGTTTTGCGTTCGGTATCGGTCTGGATCGCTTGACCACCACTCGCTATAAGATCAGCGATATCCGCCTGCTGTTCGAAAACGATCAGCGGTTCTTGGAACAGTTTTAAGGAGGGAACCGAGCTATGAAAATTTCACTGAACTGGCTGAAGCGCTATGTCGATATCCCGGTTTCCGTCGAGGAACTGTGTGATAAAATGATCCTCAGCGGCTTTGAGGTTGAAAGCATTGAGGATCTGTCCGCGACGATGTCCAATGTGGTTGCGGCGCGCATTTTGAAATTGGAAAAGCATCCCGACGCAGATAAGCTGCAGATCTGCCAAATGGATGTGGGCGGTGACGAACCGATCCAGATCATCACGGGTGCGCAAAATGTCTTTGAAGGCGCGCTCGTCCCCGCCGCACTGCACGATTCGCATTTGCCGAACGGCATGCACATCAAGCGCGGCAAGCTGCGCGGGTTACCTTCCGACGGTATGCTATGCTCCGGTGAGGAGTTGTGCTTAAAGGAAGCCGATTATCCCGGTGCCGAAGTATACGGCATTCTCATCCTGAACGAAGACGTCCCTGCCGGCACGGATATGCGTGACATTCTGCATCTCAACGATGTGGTCATTGATTTCAAGATCACCGCCAACCGTCCCGACTGTCAAAGCGTACTCGGCGTCGCACGTGAGATCGCGGTGGCTCTCAAGCAGGAATTCCGCGCACCCAAGCCGACATACACGACCGTCGGCGGCAATATCAACGACTATATCAACATCACGGTCAAGGATTACGACCTGTGCCCGCGGTATATGGGCCGTATCGTGCGTAATCTGCGCATCAAGTCCTCCCCCGATTGGATGAAGGATTGCCTGCGCACCGCCGGTATGCGTCCCATCAACAACATTGTCGATATCACGAACTTCGTTATGTTGGAAACCGGTCAGCCGATGCACGCATTTGATCTGCGCGATATTCGCGGTAACGAGATCATCGTGCGCTGTGCGACTGAGGGCGAGCCGATCACCACACTGGACGGCAAGCCACACACGCTGACCTCTGATATGCTGGTCATTGCAGACGGCGAAGCTCCCTCCTGCGTAGCAGGTATCATGGGCGGCTTAAACAGTGAGATCAAGGACGATACCACCGATCTGCTGTTTGAATGTGCCAAATTCCGCCGCGACAGCGTGCGCCGCACCGCGCGCACCTTAGGTATGCGCACCGAGTCTTCCGCCCGTTTTGAAAAGGGTGTGGACATCGGTAGCGTCGGCTACGCAATGGATCGCGCGTTACAGCTCATTCAGGAGTTGGATGCCGGCGATATCATCAACGGTGTACTGGACCGTCACGAAGAGTTGCCCACCCCCCGCGTGCTGAAGGTCACCACCGCGAGCATCAACGCCTTGCTCGGTGTGGATGTGCCGGAGGAGGCGATGGTGGACATTCTCAATCGCTTAGAGATCGCCACCACGCTGAAAGACGGTATGCTGACCTGCACGGTCCCGTCGTTCCGTGACGATATTGAAGGACGCGCCGATCTCGCGGAAGAGGTCATGCGTGTGTACGGCTACGATCATATCGTATCCACCCCCATGACCGGTTCTATCGTGCGTGGTAAGATCCTGCCGGAGCGCCGTAACGCAAACCTCGTGAAAGAAGTGCTGATCGCGCAGAGTATGCAGGAGATCTCGACCTATTCGTTTATCAGCGGCAGGGCTTTGGATACGCTTTCACTTCCTGAGGACGATGTGCGCCGTCAGGTCGTGACCTTGCTCAACCCCTTGGGCGAGGAATACTCAGTGATGCGTTCCCAGCTTATCACCAGTATGCTGACGGTGCTTGCTACCAACTATAACCGCAAAAACACGGCGGTTCGCTTCTTTGAAGTCAGCAAGCTGTTCCGTCCCCTCTCGTTGCCGCTGACCGAGCAACCGGAGGAAATTCCGGCTCTGTCGCTTGGCCTTTACGGCAAGGATGAGGATTTCTTCACACTCAAAGGCGTTATCGAGACCCTGCTCGCCAATTTCGGTGTCAATGCCGATTATGCGCGCAGCAACGAGTCGTATCTGCATCCCGGCCGTCAAGCGGCGGTAACCGTCGGTGATACCGTCATTGGTACGTTCGGCGAGGTACACCCCGATACGGCCGCCAAATACGATCTTGACACCCGTGCGTACGTCGCGGAACTGCGCCTGCAGCCGTTGTTTGAGGCGATCGAAAAAGTGCGTGTTCTGTACAAGCCCCTTCCCCGCTTCCCCGCTGTCGAGCGCGATCTGGCGCTGTTATGCGACGAGGCGTTACCGGTCGCCGAGATTCAAAAGACCATCGCCAAAGCAGGCGGCAAACTGCTCGAAACCGTCACGCTGTTTGACGTATATCAAGGTGCACAGATCGCCGCCGGTAAAAAGAGTGTGGCGTTCAGCCTGTACTTTCGTTCTGCCGAAGGAACGCTGTCGGATGCAGATATTGATCCTGTGCTCAAGAAGATTTTTGCCCGGTTAGAGGAAAAAGGTTGCACACTTCGTTCATAACACTTGCAATTTCACAAATAATAGCGTATACTGATAGGTAGTTACTTAGGATGGGAGGAATCCGAATGTTAGATAAAACCATGACCTTCTCGGTGAACGAGGATAAAGATCAGCAGATGAAGCAGGTTCTCACTGCTGTTTATGACGCGCTGCGCGAGAAAGGATATAATCCTATCAATCAGATCGTCGGATACATTCTGTCCGAGGATCCGACCTATATCACCACGCACAACAATGCTCGTAGTCTGATTCGTAAGGTTGACCGTGACGAGTTATTGCGTGCGATGGTACGCTCCTATTTGAACGACTAAGAAACGAGGATAAAATATCATGGCTGAAAAGCAAGAAAAATTGCTCACGTACAAGGGCAAGCCGTTGGTGCGCAGCGGTAATGTCTTGTATTATGGAGATATGGCAGAGAAATGCGTCGTCGTACTGCAGATCCTCTCCACCAAAACCGTCGGTGAGATGACGGTGGCGGATAAGATTCAGGTTCAGCTGTTGCTGACGGATCCGGAAGTCCGCTTAAAAGATCGCATCTTAAAGAAAAGCGAAAAAAACGGTCTGTACAATGCGATGGATATCGGCAGTATCTGG
>CAYZXC010000125.1:0-3347 GCA_964482275.1 uncultured Eubacteriales bacterium | reverse complement strand
ATTTCCCGCTGCGGTGCCATGACGCTCAGCGAGCTGCCTGCCATGAAAAAGCCGTCGATCCTGGTGCCGTCACCCTATGTGGCGGAAAATCATCAGTTCTACAACGCCATGGCGTTGGCGGATCGCGGCGCGGCGATCTGTATTGAGGAAAAAGATTTGACAGATGCGCGCTTGTGGGATACGATAGAAAAGACGGCGCTGTCACCCGATACGCTTGCCCGCATGGGCGAGGCTGCGGGAAGCGCGGCGGTGCTGGATGCGCACGAGCGCATTTACGCCGTCGTGCAAGAGGCTCTGAAATAGCCGCTGTCACCTTTTTCGCCCGAAATCATAGGATGGGGTATAAGACCTTATCGGTTGATTTCGGAGGTGGATGACGGTGTCAAAGCTGATTATCGAGGGCGAACACCGATTAAACGGTGCCGTACATATTCACGGAGCAAAAAACAGTGCGCTGCCGATTCTGGCGGCCACCTTTCTGGCGGAGGAACCGTGTGAGATCGAAAACTGTCCGCTGCTTTCGGACGTTCACGCTGCCCTCAAGATTCTGGAGCATCTGGGGTGCCGGATCGAGCGGGACGGGCACACCGTCCGTGTGGACGCGTCGCAGGCGGACGGCTTCGAGGTGCCGGATACCCTAATGCGGGAGATGCGGTCCTCGATCGTGTTTCTCGGTGCCGTTGCGGCACGAACGGGCAGAGCGCAGTTGTCCTTTCCGGGCGGCTGTGAGTTGGGGCCTCGCCCCATTGATCTGCATTTATCGGCCCTTCGCCAGTTAGGACTCGGTATCCACGAGGAGGGCGGCAAACTGCTTTGCCGTGTTCGCGGCAGGCTGACCGGTTGCCCCATCTCGCTTTCCTTTCCCAGCGTGGGAGCGACCGAAAACATCCTGCTCGCGGCGGTCACGGCGAGCGGCACCACCACCATTTTTAATGCCGCCAGAGAGCCGGAAATCGTAGATCTGTGTAACTTTTTGATTGCCTGCGGTGCCCATATTCGCGGAGCGGGTGAAGGAACCATTGTCGTTGAGGGCGTTGACCGCCTGCACGGCTGCTGCCATCGGGTGATTCCGGATCGCATCGAAACCGCGACCTACATGGGCGCGGCGGCGATCACCGGCGGGTCACTGCTGCTCAAGGAAGTATGTCCCGAACACGTGCAGGCGCTGACACCGGTATTTGAAGAAACCGGTTGTCAGGTCACAGCCTGGCGGGAGGAACTGCTCATCAATGCTCCGGGACGGTTGCGCCGTATCCGTACGGTGCGCACCTTGCCGTATCCCGGCTTCCCGACCGATGCGCAGGCTCTTATTATGGCGCTGTGCAGTGTGGCTGAGGGTACCAGCGTTTTTATTGAAACCATTTTCGAGAGTCGATATAAGCATGTGTGTGAGCTCATGCGCATGGGCGCACACATCAAGGTCGAAGGGCGGGTGGCCGTTGTGGAAGGCGTTCCGACCCTGTCCGGTGCACCGGTGGAATGTACCGACCTTCGCGGCGGCGCGGCGTTGGTACTGGCAGGGCTTGCGGCAGGGGGCACCACCGAGATCACCCAGCTACAGCATTTGGAGCGCGGTTATGAAGCTATCGTGCAGACTCTCGCGGGAGTCGGCGCACATATACTTTTGCAATCTTAAACAGCGGAGCGTATAGATGAAGAAAAGGCAGTCACAACCGAAACGCAGAAACAGCCAGAAGCGGAAGAAAAACCGCTTCCGGCTGTTTGTCGTGCTGTCGGTCGTGAATGTGCTGCTCCTCGTATTCACCCTGTTGCTGTTGCCGGCGGCACTCAGCAAACCGAAGACCGACGGCGAGGACAAGCCGTCTGCGCTCGGTATTCGCAGCATTACCGTGGAGGGAAACACGCAGTACGATAACGAGGCGATCGTGGGAGTGAGCGGCCTTGAGATCGGGCAAAGTGTGTTCTCCGTCAACAAGGGACAAGCCGCCAAGCGGCTTAAGCAGGAATTCGCGTATGTGCGGGATGTGGATATTGATATTAGCTTTAAGCGCGAGGTCACCATCCGCATTACCGAAGCACAGGAAATGGGCGCAGTGTATGCAAACGGCGGCTGGGTCGTGGTCGACGAAAAGGGGATCGGTCTGCAAAAGATCCCCATCGAAAGCGAGCGCCCGCTCAGACGAATGTATCTGAAAGGTGCGGGCACGCTCACGGATGAGATCGGTAAGCAGGTTTTGGACGAACGCAGCCTGGCGATCGTTGCCGAGATCTGCACGGCATTTAAACTGTATGAGCTCGGTGACGTCAGTGAGATCGACATGACGAGCCTCAACGATATCCGCGTTAACTGGAAAAACCAGATCGACATCGCGCTCGGCAACGATTCCAACCTGACCTACGAGATCGCTGTAGCCGCGACCTCCATTCCGAAAATTCTGGCGCGCCACGGCGAAACGGCCACGGGACTGCTGAACGTCAGCCAGTATTCCGATGCGACGGTGGAAACGCCTACCATCATCTTTACGCCGTCTTCTCTTCTTGAACAGGACGATAATTCCTCTGCAGACGGCGAACCGGAAACAAATAATTAAAAAAACGAAAAAATTTGAAAAAATAGTGTTGAAATCATGGGGTTGACATGATAGAATTAAAGAAGTATAATGTACAGTGACTCTGTAAATGTAGATTAACTGTTGCGAAATAAAAGGTAGGAGGATGTTCCATGAACTTTGAATACGATGATGAAGTCTTGGACACGGGCGTTCAAATTAAAGTAATCGGTGTCGGCGGCGGTGGCGGAAACGCCCTCAACCGCATGGTCACGGCCGGTGTCAAAGGCGTTGAATTTGTGGCGATCAATACCGATCACCAGGCTTTGTTGCGCTCTCAGGCGACAATAAAACTCCAAATCGGTGAAAAACTGACACGCGGTATGGGTGCCGGCGCGAACCCCGAAAAGGGTCAGCGCGCCGCCGAGGAAAGCCGCGATGAGATCACCGCCGCGCTCAAGGGCACGGATATGGTGTTCATTACCGCCGGTATGGGCGGCGGTACCGGTACCGGTGCTGCTCCTGTTGTGGCGGAGATCGCCCGCGATATGGGTATCCTGACGGTTGGTATCGTCACGAAGCCCTTTGCGTTTGAAGGCCGCCGCCGTATGGAGCAGGCTGAGAACGGCATCGCGATCCTGCGTGAGCATGTGGACAGCTTGGTCGTTATCCCCAACGAGCGTCTGAAGCTCGTCACGGAGCAGCGCATCACGTTGGCAAACGCGTTCCAGGCAGCGGACAGCGTTCTGCGTCAGGGCGTGCAGTCCATCTCCGAGCTCATTACCGCCGAAGCGATCATTAACCTTGACTTCGCGGACGTCACCGCGATCATGAAGG
>CAYZXC010000124.1:0-3362 GCA_964482275.1 uncultured Eubacteriales bacterium | reverse complement strand
TGGAGGATACCTGCGACCAACTCGCCCTCTTGCACAAGGGCGGTCTCGTACTGGAAAGCGACATCGGCAACTTAAAGACCTCGCTGTTTAAGGTGCAGATCGCGTTTAACCACGAATTCGGCGAAGAGGATCTCGCCCCCTTAAACATTCTGAACTTTGTCAAGCGTGGCTCGGTTGCCAATCTCATCGTCCGCGGTAACCGCGAGGAAACGGTGGCACAGTTATCCGCACTGTCACCCGTGCTGTTAGACGTACTGCCGCTTTCCTTGGAGGAAGTCTTTACCTATGAAATGGAAGCGCTCGGCTATACCGCCGGCGATATGCTGGAGGTGTAAAACATGAAAAAAAGAATTTTCAGCCCTCGTCTGTATCTCGACGGTATCAAGCAGCTGCGGATCATCGGCGTACTGTCCACCATCGCCATCACGTTGGTTGGGCTTATCACACCGGTCATGCACTATCTCAACACACTGGATTACAGCTTTGAGGATCTCTCACCTGACAATGTGAATTTCTTTGAAATGAACCCGCTCATCGTATTGATGTTCTGCGCAGTCGCACCGCTGATGACGTTGTATCTGTTTTCCTTTTTGAATAAACGTGATTCCAGTGACTTTTACCACGCGATCCCCGAAACGCGGCAATGCTTGTTCTTGAGTTTCTTTGCCTCGATCGTGACGTGGCTGCTGTTCATCATCGCATCCACCGCGGCGATCATTACGTTCTTTTACGCCATCATGCCGCATCTGTATACGGTGAACTATGCCAGCATCGTTCTAACCTGCTTTAACGGATTTGCCGGATCGCTGCTGATCGCGGCAAGCGTGGCGATCGCCATGAGCGTGACCGGCACGGTGTTCAGCAACGTACTGGTATCGCTCTTACTCATTTTTCTGCCGCGCATGCTGATCTTTATTCTCGTCATGGCGATCGGCGAGGCATTCCCGCTGGTAGCCGATCTGCCCTTCGCCAACGTGCTCAGCTATGAATACAACGTGCCGGTCGGCTTTGTGTTCGGTATGTTGTTCGGCGAATACGACGCCTCCCTCACCTCCGTGTCGAGCGGCGTTTACACGCTGGTGATCGGGCTGGTCTACAGCGTCATCGCACTGGTGCTGTTCGTACATCGCAAAAGTGAAGCAGCGGGACAGTCCGCACCCAACCGTGCACTGCAAGCCGTTTACCGTCTGCTGATCGGTGCCGTACTGACCTCTATTGCCACCTATGGGTTGTTTGATACCTGGGCATACGACGAGTCCTTGGACGCGGGAATGTTCGGCACTATCGTCATTTTACTGTTGGTCTCCCTTGTGCTGATGCTGGCGTTTGAGGTCATCACCACGCGCCGCTTTAAAGGGTTGCTCAAATGCGCCGTGACCAGCGTTGTGGCACTGCTTGTTTTCGGCGGCGTATACATGGGCAGTATGTATGGGTTATACTACATCACCGCCTCCTATTCGCCCGATGCGGACGAGATCCAATCCGTGTATATTTTGGCGAACTCCAGTTATTACGGAACCCCCGACTACTTTGAGACCAAGGTCGCCGAGATCGAGCTGACCGACGAGGCCGCCAAAAAGATCGTGGCTGAACAATTAGAGTATTCACTCGATCTGTTGGAGATTTCTCACGAACGTTTCTATCAAAGCGAGCTCCCCACCGTATCGGTCGGGATCAAGAGCGGCGGCGCTACTCATTTCCGCAATATTCTCATGAGTAATGACGATCTGGAAACGATGTACACCACCGTATATAACACGGAAGCGTTCCGTGACGTCTATATGGATCTACCGGAAAGCGTTGCGCGTATGTACGCGAACAGCTACGGGTACATCGCAAGCACGGCAGAACAAAACGAGTTGTATCAGGTGTTACGCACCGAGGTCGCCGAGATCGGCTTTGACAAATGGTATGCGTTGCTGAGCAACGTGTCCGAGGACAAATATTACAGCAGTGAATTTACGGCAAGCAGTACCATCGGCTATCTGGAATGTGAATTATACGAAGGAATGAACTGGTATTCCATGGTCATCCCGATGGATATCACCGTGCTTCCGAAAACGACGCAAGCATATCTGTCTTCCGGTAATACGCGCTTGTCCGGCGATAGTGTGGAATTGTTAAAGCTACTGCGCGAAGGAACCGCATTGGATAAGCAGGACAATGTGCGGATCAACTTCTATAATTTCTCCGGCGACGCCCCCTACGGCATCGTGCAGCTCGATGAGGATATCCCCGATCACGCCGCTGATCTTCAAAACTTGGCAAACACACTGGTCAGCAACGCCGTTCCCGACGTCACTAAGCCGTTCTATCGCATCTATCTTGAAAATATTACCGAGGTACATGAAGAGAACGGCAAAGAATACTGGCACGAATACGAGTCGTACGTCGCCTATTACCAAGGCGATGAGCTGCCGACATGGTTGCTTGAGCTGTCGCAGGAGGCCTCCGACGATACGGATACTATCATCTATATTGACTAACTTGTCCCCCTCCGAACGCCGCTCACCGTGATTTACGGTGGGCGGCGTTTCCTGTCGAAAGGCTTGACTTGATTTTTTAGCAGAAATTGGTTATAATGTGGTCAGTAACGATAGAAAGGATGCTGTTATGAGCGTTTCCGAAGGTTATGAACGTTGGCTGACCGACGCGGTCGACGACCCCGATCTGGGCGAAGAATTGCGCCGCATTGCCAATAACCGCGATGAGATCTACGAGCGATTCTACCGTGAATTGGAATTTGGAACCGCGGGACTGCGCGGTGTGATCGGCGCGGGTACGAACCGCATGAACATCTATACCGTCCGCAAAGCAACGCAGGGGCTTGCCGATTATCTCAATTCGCGGTATCCCGCCCCGTGTGTGGTCATTTGCTACGATTCGCGTATCAAATCCGATCTGTTCGCCAAGGAAGCGGCGCGCGTGCTCGCAGGCAACGGCGTAGCAGTCCGTCTGTTTGCCGAATTGGCACCCGTGTCGGTGCTGTCCTTTGCGGTCAAGCATTTGGCTTGTCAGGCAGGTATTATGGTGACGGCGAGTCACAACCCAGCCAAGTACAACGGCTATAAATGCTACGGCCCCGAAGGCTACCAAATGACGGATGAAGATGCCAATACGGTGACCGAATGTATCCGAAAACTGGATCTGTTTACGGATATCCGGCTTGCGGATTTCGACGCAGCTGTGGAAGACGGGCGGATCACCATGGTCGGTGACGACGTGGTGGACACCTTCCTGTCCTGTATAGCCGCGCAACAGATCAACCCCGGCATTTGTGCACAGAGCGACCTCAAGGTCATTTACACGCCGCTTAACGGTGCGGGCAACAAACCGGTACGCAAGATTTTGGAACGGATCGG
>CAYZXC010000123.1:0-3378 GCA_964482275.1 uncultured Eubacteriales bacterium | reverse complement strand
AGCATAAAAATAATGGTAGGCACTTTCGTGTCTACCATTATTTTATCACTTCATCACACTGTGATGCGGCGGTTCTTTTCTTATAACTGTGCCTTGATCGCGTCGAAGGTCTCACTGCTGATCACGTGTTCGATCTTGCAGGCGTCCTCTGACGCGATCTCAGGATCGACACCGAGCTTTACAAAAAAGCCGGTCAGCACCCGATGGCGCTCATACGTGCGTTCGGCAACCGTGATGCCGATGTCGGTGAGTTTCAAAAAGCCGTTTTCATCCACCGTGATGAACCCGCCGTTTTTGAGAAGCCCGACGGCGCGGCTGACGCTGGGCTTGGAATAGCCCATTTCTTCCGCAACGTCAATGCTGCGGACAGAGGCTTTTTGCTTGGACAGCAGATAGATGGTTTCCAGATACATCTCGCCGGATTCCTGTAAATTCACAAAGCAGCCTCCTTTCACGATCCTTATATTTAGTATACCACGTTTTTTCAGCTTTGCAAGACTCTCTTGAAAAAGGAGAAAGCTCTTGCCGTGGCGAGTTAAATGCCGTATAATAGAGCTATTAAGGAGGAACGATCATGAAAGTGTTATTGATAAACGGCAGTCCGCGTGTGGGCGGCAACACCGCCGTGGCATTGGCGGAAATGGAAGCCGTATTTGCGAAAAACGGGATCGAGACCGAAACCGTACAGGTGGGCGGTAAGGATATCCGCGGCTGTGTGGCGTGCTTTCAATGCGTCAAGACCGGAAAATGTGCGATCGACGATATCGTGAACGAGATCGCCTCGAAAGTCGAGCAGTGTGACGGTCTGGTGCTCGGCAGTCCGGTGTATTACGCCGCCGCCAACAGCACGCTGACCGCGCTGTTGGATCGGTTGTTTTACAGCACCGGCTTTGACAAGACGATGAAGGTCGGGGCGTCGGTAGCGGTCGCACGGCGCGGCGGTTGTTCGGCGGCGTTTGACCAGCTGAACAAGTATTTCACCATTTCCGGTATGCCGATCGCATCCAGCCAGTATTGGAACAGCGTACACGGCAGAGCGCCCGGTCAGGCGGCCGAGGATGCGGAGGGCCTGCAAACGATGCGCGTGCTCGCCGAGAATATGACCTTTCTAATGAAGAGTATTGCACTGGGTAAGGAAGCGTTCGGCCTGCCCGAAAAAGAAAAACGCGTTTCGACGAGTTTTATCAAATAAAAAACGCGGGTATCGTCAGATACCCGCGTTTTTATGCAGTATACCGTATTTAAGGGAGAGATAGCAATAATCGGCAGAGACAATCTATGTTACTTTTTGGACATCCTTCTATTAAAGTAACGCAATATTCTTAAAAAAGCAAGAAGGACGGGTGAAATTTTATTGAAAAAACGCGAGAGTGTGATACAATAACGGAAGAAGCTATACGGTGAGGGTGAGCAAGCGATGCCTATAGAGATGTTTCACGGTGTGCCGGACGCGGCACTCGCGGTGCGGATCCCTGTTTTTGTGGAAGAACAGGGCTTCGTTGACGAAGTGGATGAGATCGACGGCACAGCCACCCATTTTGTCTTGTTTTCCGATGACCAACGACCGCTTGCCACCTGCCGTGTTTTTGCGCAGGACGGCGCCTACGTGCTGGGCAGGCTTTGTGTGCTCAAGGAACATCGCGGCAAGGCGTATGGCAGCGATCTGGTCGCGGCAGCCGAGCGGTATGTACAGTCCGTCGGCGGAGAGAGCCTTGCGCTTCATTCACAGTATCACGCCAGAGGGTTTTATGAAAGGCTCGGTTATGTCGCCTACGGCGAAGTTGAGGACGAACAGGGCTGCCCGCATATCTGGATGAAAAAACGGTTGACAGGGGATAGACATATGGATTTTTTAGAGATCGCCAACGCCCGCCAATCCTGCCGCAGTTTTGATGCGGAACGTGCGGTGGAGCCCGAAAAGCTTGCGCGGATACTGGAGGCGGCACGGCTGTCGCCTTCCGCCAGCAACGGTCAGCCGTATCACTTGACGGTGTGTACGGGAAAGCTCGCGAAACAGGTCGCCAAAGCGACGCAGGGTATGGGTGCGAACAAGTTTTCTTCGGACGCACCGGTGCAGATCGTAGTGTCCGAAAAGCCGAACATCAAATCCACGATGGTCGGTGCGAAGGTGACGGGCACGGATTACCGTTCCATTGACATCGGGATCGCCACGGCGTACCTCACCGCTGAGGCAACTACGCAGGGGCTTTCCACCTGCATCCTCGGTTGGCTGAACGGCGATAAGATCCGCGAGCTTTGCGGCATTGACGGCGCGATACGCTTGGTCGTTTCCCTCGGCTATGCGAAAGCCGATGACAAGCTTCGCGCCAAAACACGCAAGACGACCGAGGAACTCATTACCATACTGGAATAAACGAACGGCGGCAGGATCACATGATCCTGCCGCCGCTTACTCTATTCAAATTTTCGGTCATACAGCAGTGCCGCGATCAACACCACGAACACCGAACCCGCGTTATGAACCAGAGCGCCGGTCGTGGGGGTCAACAGCCCCAATACCGACAGGAGCACGGCCAGCAGGTTAATGAGCATCGATAATGTAATGCTGAAGGCGATGGTTCGCACGGTCGCAACGGACAGCCGTTTGAGATAGGGAATCCTGGACAGATCATCTCCCATCAAGGCGATGTCCGCCGCCTCGACAGCAATATCGCTGCCCATAGTGCCCATAGCGACTCCGACACCTGCCGTTTTGAGAGCGGGTGCGTCGTTTACGCCGTCACCCACCATACACACCGTGTGGTTGTCCGCCTGCCGTGCCGCGATACACGCCACCTTCTGGTCGGGAAGAAGTTCGGCGTGCACATCGCGTATTCCTACCTGCTTGGCAAAATAGTCAGCTGTTAGGGCGTTGTCGCCGGTCAACAACACCGTCTCCGTACGCATATTGCCCAGACGAGTGACCATCTGCATCGCCTCCGGGCGCAAAGTATCGGAAAGCGCGATCAACCCCACAGTCTTGCCGTTTTCGGCAACGATAACAAGCGCTTTGCCTTGGGAACGCATTTGTGCTGCTATATCGGCTGCTTTTTCATTCAGCGCAACGCCGTTTTTCTGCAAATAGGCTTCGTTGCCGCATAAGACGGTTGCGTTTGCGATCTGTGCGGTGATACCCATCCCTGCTGTCATCGTAAAGGCGCTGGATTCCAAAAGCGGCAATTCCCGCTCTTTTGCACAGCTGACGATCGCCTTGCCGAGCGGATGCTCACTTTTGCTCTCTGCCGCTGCCGCAAGCGCGAGCAGGGCGTCCGCTGTTACCGTACTGTCGAGCGGGACGCAATCACATACCGCCAACCGTCCATAGGTGAGTGTGCCGGTCTTGTCGAAAGCGACGGTATCGACCTTGCCCATCTTTTC
>CAYZXC010000122.1:0-3383 GCA_964482275.1 uncultured Eubacteriales bacterium | reverse complement strand
GCAATCCGCACTGCTCGTAGACCTTGTTCATCGCTTTTGCAAGCGCGACGTTCCGTTCCACAAACGGCATTGCCGGACGCACGCTGACCTGTTCGATCTCGGCGGTACACCCTGCCACCGTCACGGTTTCCGCGACCCGCTCCACAATGCCGACGGCCTCGTTAAACTGCTCCTCGTTCGCGAAGCGGATATCCACCGTAAAGCTGCAACGCTCCGGCACCGTGTTGGCCACCGTACCGCCCTCGATCACACCGCAGTTGAAGGTAAGGCCGCTCGGATCCTTCACCTTTTCAAGCTCAATGATCTTATACGCCGCTTCCGCAATGGCGTTCGCGCCCTCCGCGCAACGGGAAGAATGCATCGCCTTACCCGTAACCGTATACCGATAACGGAGAATGCCTTTTCTTTCCCATACCAGTGTGTTGCCCTGTATTCCTTCGGTATTCAGAAACGCTGCCGCGCCCTTCGCGTGCTCCAGCATAAAGTCGATCGTCCGCTTATTGCTTTGCTTACTGCTGGTTTCCTCATCCGACTGGATGATCAGCTTCACCGGACGCTCTTTGAATTCGCAGTGCGACAGCGCATCCAACGCCATAAACGAAGCGACTACCCCGCCCTTGCAATCCATCACACCGGGCCCGTAAATGCAGGTCTCGTCGCGGCGCACCGCCGGTGTACCGAACAACCCGACGGGGTGCACCGTATCAATGTGTCCCGAAAACACAACGGGGGTTCCGTTCGCTTTGGGATTTATGGTAATGCAGATCGCATTCCCCGCCTTTTCACACTCCAACGTCTCCACGCGCCAACCACGCTCGTTCGCCATGTTGAGAAAATAGTTGCCGACCTCATCCACGCCGACTTTATACGCAGTCGGGCTTTCGATGTTACAAACGTCCTCCCACACTTGGCAGTAGCGGTCGTTCATCTCGTCAATAACGGAAAAAACTTTCTGACAATCCACAATACTCACCTCATTTGACTTGATTATACTATGCCGATATTGTATAATCAAATAGAAATAAGATTACAAAACTTATAACATAAAGGTGATAACTATGCTGAGCACCACCGCACGGTACATTTATACAGTCTACCGGATGAAAAGCGTTTCTCTGGCGGCGCAAGAACTGTTTATTTCCCAACCGGCACTGAGCCGTGCCATTAAAAAGGCCGAAACCGAGCTCGGCGCGCCGATCTTCAACCGCAAAACACTGCCCTTTTCCCTTACCGCCGAGGGAAAGCTGTACATCGAAGCCGTCGAAAAAATGCTGCAGCTGGAAAAAGAGACAGGCGAAAAGGTCAACGACGTCCGACATATGCAGGGCGGCACACTGCGTATCGGCACCGCTACACACCTATCCTTTTACGTGATCCCGAAAGTGCTCAAAGAGTTCCAAAAGCAACACCCGCACATCGATATTCATATTGTGATGACCGATACGGACAAGCTGTACGAGCAGCTGCAAAAGGAAACCTCGGACCTTATTTTCACATCCGGAGAAACGGCGCCCGACGATTGCTGCGTGGTGGATCTGTTACAGGAACGGTTTGTGGTAGCAATGCCGAACGATATGGTAACACCGTCACTGTCACCGTATGCCATCGACCACGAGTCGCTGGTATCCCGCGCGTATGATAACCATAAAGAGATCACCGATATGTCGGTCTTTGACGGCATTGAATTTATTTACAATCCGCCGAATACGAACATTCAGAAAAAACGAAGAATTCTTTTCGGCAGATCCGATATGTCACCCTACGTCACCTCAAACGCCAGCCGCCAACAGTTAAACTACAATCTGATGCGCTCCGGCTTCGGCGCACTACTCACGACCGATGCGAACATCGCCACGATGCCCCCCGACCCCGGTTGTACCTGTTTCGTACTGGGCGGCCCCGCGGCGAGGCAAAACTTTTCGGTCATCTACGCCAATCACACAAGCCATATCATTGAGGAGTTTGTCAACACAGCGACCTCCTTGTTTGTGTGTGACCGTTCTTTGCGCGAACTGCTTCTCTAGACTTGAACCTGTCACACTAAAGGTTTACAAGTAACCCGTTCTGTGCTATACTGATAAAAAACAAAAGGACGCTATGTTATGAAATCCATTAAAAGTATTTATAAGATCGGGCTCGGACCGTCAAGCTCGCACACGATGGGCCCCGCCTACGCCGCTTCCCGCTTTTTAGAGCTGTACCCCAACGCCTCGTATATCCAAGTCACGTTGCTGGGCTCGCTTGCCAAGACGGGAAAAGGTCACGGAACGGACAGAGCGATCTCTGAAATTTTTTCGAATGTGCCTCACGATATCGTGTTCGACCCCGAAACCGAAACCGACGTTCACCCGAACACGGTGGAATTTGTCGCGTTCAAGGAGAATGTCGAACTCGGCAGAAAACGCTTCTACAGCATCGGCGGCGGCGAGATCGAATCGGGCGATGAGAAAGCCGGCTCAAAAGAGCAGGTCTACGCAGAAAAGAACTTCAGCGAGATCGCCACGCTGTGCAAAGCCCACAACATCCGCCTGTCAGACTATGTCTTCCGGCGGGAAGCTCCCGATTTCAAGCCGTATTTGCTTACCGTTTGGAAAACGATGCAAAACGCCATCAATCAAGGTCTCAGCAAAAGCGGCATTCTGCCCGGCGGCCTTTCTGTTGAGCGGAAAGCACAATTTCTGTTTAACCAGAAACACATCGACGAAAGCCCGCAAACACGCGAAAACAGGCTTGTCTGCTCCTACGCCTTTGCGGTCAGCGAGCAAAACGCCGATTGCGGCGTGATCGTCACCGCCCCCACCTGCGGCTCGTGCGGCGTGTTGCCCGCCGTTCTGAAATATATGCAGGAAAAGAACAATTTCTCCGACGACGATATCCTCCGCGCACTTGCCGTCGCCGGACTGATCGGCAACATTGTCAGCACCAACGCCTCTGTGAGCGGTGCCGAATGCGGTTGCCAAGCGGAGATCGGCACCGCGTGCAGTATGGCGGCGGCCGCTTTGTGTGAGTTGTTTGAAATGGGCATTGACCAGATCGAATATGCCGCCGAGGTCGCTATGGAGCATCACCTAGGGCTGACGTGTGACCCCGTTTGCGGTCTGGTGCAGATCCCCTGCATTGAACGAAACGCCGTGGCGGCCATGCGCGCGATCAACGCCCTCAGCCTTGCCAACTTCCTGTTTGCCAGCCGAAAGGTATCGTTTGACGTCGTGGTGGAAACGATGTATCAAACCGGCAAAGACCTCTCACATTTATACCGTGAGACCTCCGAGGGCGGTCTCGCGCGGTTATATAATCAATGATCAAAGGCTTGACCGCTTCGGCCAAGCCTTTTTTGCGGGCTTTACGAATGGTTTGTGTGGCGGTATAATGTGGGCAAGGCA
>CAYZXC010000121.1:0-3500 GCA_964482275.1 uncultured Eubacteriales bacterium | reverse complement strand
CCTGTTCTTTCGAACAGGACTTTTTCTTCCCTCCAGAAAACAAAAAAGTGTGTGCGACCGAAGCTGCACACGCCGAAACAAAAAAATATCCGATACCCCTTACAGCTTACGTGCTGCTCCGTATCGGACCTTTGTGTATGCGCCGCGTGCACACCGTTACTTATTCTGTTTGCAGTAGATTCGCGACCGTGCGGTCGGTATAGGCGGCCACCTTTTGAATCGTGCTCAACTGCGGATTGCTCCGTTCACGCTCCAGCAGGCTGAGCTCTTCGGTGCTGATGCCGCAGTGTGCGGCAAATTCCATCTGTGACTCGTGCAGTTGTTTGCGGATCTCTTTCAGATTTTTGGCTAACACGGCATTCTCCGGCATAGTTTGACCTCCCGTTAACGTAGTGTGAGATCGTATACTGCGACGGAACACGTTCCGTTTTCGAAACGCCCCTCGCTGAGCGGTGCCGTCGATCAGCGGAGGCGTTTCGTCTGCCTGTCGGATACCGACCGGAGGAGCCTTTCTCCGATCGGTATCCTGTGCTTGAGAACGTCAGGATTTGGTGAACTTGCACTCTTGACTGTAGCTGGTGATCTCCTCGCTGCTACTGCCGCTGTACACGGTGAATTCCGCCTTTACCCGGTAGGTACCGCTGCCCACCTGCGTCGTTTGGCTGAGATATCCGTAGAAATCGTGAATGGTGATTTCCCACGTCTCCACCTTGCTCCACCACAGGACCGTGTATTTCTGCAGGGTCATCTTGATATAGAGCTTGGTGGTGAGCCCGTCATATCCCTCCACGTCCGCCAAGCAGGTGGCATCACCGTCGCTGTCAATCGCGATCGTGACATACGTCATATCGGTATAACTCCAACGGGGCTGGACTTGGTCCTCCGCAGTCGCGGCGGCACCCGCAAAAGCATTCAGCGGGAACATCAAAAGCAGGCTCATCAACAGGCAGATCACGGTTTTAACTTTTCCAGACATTACAAAACATCCCTTTCGCAGTCGCTATAATTTGAGCAGGGTAAACCGCTCACACCCACTATAACGACAAAAAGGGATGCTTTGTGACAAATTTTTTGAAAATTTTAATTCACGGGGATGGACGCCGCAATGCGCAGCAGCTCTTCTTCTGCAAGAGGACCCTTTACCGTAAACGTATACTCACCATACACCAACATAACCGCTGTAGAATTCTTTTGAGAATATGCGATGCCGTCCAACTCATTCACTTTTACGATGTGATATTCAATATTTTCCGTGTTGATCCCCAATGCGCCATCCTTATCCCTACGCTGTGTATACAATAATCGACTTTCCGCATCCGCGTTGTAATATGCTATCTTATACAGCGTTTTGCCGTCACTGCTTTGCCGTTCCACCACATACCCTTCGGGGATATAGGCGGGCTCCACCGCCTCCAGCTGCACGTCTGCCGCAGTCGGCTCGTCGTTCACGAATAGGATGCTGGTGAAGGTCTCGAACACCTCGGTGATAAACCGCACCACCGGCTCGCGCAGTGCCTTCACGCTCACGGTGGCGATGGTCATACTCACCAAAAGCATCACCAGCACCGATGCCACGCGCCGCCCCGCCGTGCCGAACAGCACGTAGAAGCCGCACCGTTGCCGTCGCAAAAGCCGACGCATTTTCTCTTGCAGGGTGGGCGAAAACGTGATATCCGCCAATTCCTCATCCGTGGGAAGCTCCTCACACCACTGCTGACAGTACAGATCGAAGGCTTCGTACAGCTTGGGGTGTTTATACAGGTTCTTCTTCACAAAGACAAGCCTCCTCCCGTTTCTTTAGTTGTTGGGAAAGGAGAGCCCTCGCCCGTTCCAGCCGCTTTCTGGCGGCGGCGTAGCTGATACCCAACAGATCGGCGATCTGCTTCTCGTCCAATTTGTGATAGGCGCGCAGCTCCAGCGCCACACGGTAGTTTTCGGGCAGTTGAGCGATCATTTCCATCAGCTCCCGTACAGCTATCCGATCCAGCACGTCCTCGCGGCAGGCAACGGTCAGTTCCAGCTCCTCATAGCTGTCCTTCGGATAGTGCTTATCTTTACGCAGCATGTCCGTTACGACACTCTCAATAACAAGAACGACAAAACGCTTCGTTTTGTGACAATCCACCTCTTCAATGGTGTTGAGGTAGCGAGTCAGTTTGATAAAGGCGTTGTGCATCGCATCCTCAGCGAAATACTCGTCGTTCAACCTGCAACGTGCAACGTACTTCATCAGTTTTCCGTATTTTTCATACAGCTGCGCAAATTTGGATTTTTCTTCCTCTGTGTCCAGCAAACTCAAATAAAACGCAAGCATGAGCTTTACCCCTCTTTCGAATTTTGTTCCCTCATTAAAAAAACCTGCTTCTTGAAAACTTTCGTTCCAAAAAACAAGTTCAAAACACGTGACACGCAGATCGTAAAGTTGTTGACACCGTCCAAATTACAAACTATCTCCCCCAAAATAAGCGGATAAACACGGAAGATGCTCCGTGGTATGCGTATATCAACTGCCGTATACTGTCGTTTCGGGTGGTATCGTGACGAAACGGCGAGATGAGCGGTATATCGGATTGAACGTATATTACGTCCGCAAAAAGGTATTACAGGTATCCCAAGAGGAATTTGCGTATAAGGTCGGGATCAGCAAGGATACCGTAAGCAACATCGAGAGGGGCGTCTACATTCCCAGTGTACATAATCTGGTGCGCATTTCGAATTGTGTCGATATTCCCGTGGATTTTTTTCTTCAAGAAATTAAGGAGGAATAGTGATGCTGTGTACCTATCACCTTCAACAGGACGTTGTGCAGGATGAAGAAGGCGCGGAGCGGGTGGTGTACGGAGTGGAGATCATCGATTCCGCCGGAAATGTCATCGGCCGCTTTTCGGATGTGTTTTTCGACGAGGAAAAAGCACGCCGATTCGTGCGTGCTTGCAACGGGCAAGGCGTGGATCCGATCCACCTGCGTGACCTCATCGAAAACGCGTTAACAGAACAATACCAACTACGTCCTTAACAGAATGTCACACTATGCGCAGTCAATGGTTTGAGGCGGGTTTCGAGGCGTCAGTTGTGGTTAATGTCCTGAACGATAGAATAAATATGCGAAAGCTGCTCTGCACTCAACCCTTTGAGAAGATGAACGACCTGTTGCAATGCCACGGGATTCTCCACTTCGTCATCGAAAAACTCAGCCGGCGTAAGGCCGAAATATTCGCAAATGTAAAAGAATGCACTCATAGACGGAAGTGCAGCACCGTTCTCGATCTTATTGATATAGGTTTCCGATTGGCCGATGCTCAAGCTCATATCTCTGGCGGATACGCCCTTTTGCATACGAAGTTGAATCAGCCTTTTGACAAATGCCGTTTCATACATATACATCACCACTCACATGTAATTGTAGACCATACGAGTGGTTAAAATGCAGAATTTATTTCGTTATTTTGTTTCGCTCGCGGAAATGTTTTCTTCAGCGGGAGCGTTGATACAGAAAATAA
>CAYZXC010000120.1:0-3558 GCA_964482275.1 uncultured Eubacteriales bacterium | reverse complement strand
GGCGACCGCACGCGCCACCTTATCCCAGGCGGGACAGTCGATCACCGAAATGCGGCTCGGCTCCATACCGCCGATCGAAGTGATCTCCACCGCCTCGTCGTTTACCGCTTTGCGCAGATGGTCGAGCGCGGATGCCATCGTATCACACGGGTTCAGCCGCATATTTGACACCATCTCCGCGTTCGGGGGAATAACATTGGGTGCCTTTGATCCGCTCATTTGGGTAAAGGCGACGGTGGTGCGCATCAGCGCGTTGAGCTCGCCGCCGGATGCTTTGCAGATCCTATCCAATACCGGTGCAAACAGCCACAGATTTGCAAAGATCAGCCGATAGACGAACGAGGAATGGCGGCCGAGTGTGTCGAACATCGCGGCGACCGGTGGGGTGATGTGATAGGGGAAGGGCTTTTTCAGCACGCGGCAGCAGGCGGCGGCCAAGCGGTCGATGGGGGCGTTCGGTTTGGGTGCTGAGGCGTGACCGCCGCTCGATTTGACGCGGTAGCACGCATTGAGCATACCCTTTTCCGCAATGCCGATCATACCGCAGGGGGCGCTGACACCGGGGAATACGTTTTCCACGACACCGCCGCCCTCATCGACGACCATAGACGGCGTGATGCCGTGTTCTTCAAACCAATCTACGATGTTGGCGGCCCCCTTGCCGTTGACCTCTTCACCGCCGGAGAAAGCAAAATAGATATCCTGTTCGGGCGTGAATCCCTCGGCAATGAGGTGATCGGCGGCAAACAAGATGCCGTTAAAGGTGACCTTAGTATCCAGCGTACCGCGTCCCCACAGAACGCCGTTTTCGATGATTGCCTCAAAGGCGGGCTTTTCCCAACCGTCCTCATCCACCGGCACCACATCGTAATGCGCCATCAGCACCGCGGGATCGCCCGCGGTTTTTCCTTTCCAGTGAAACAGCAGGGCGCGGTCGGGCAACTGTTCAAAGGTGCAGGTATCAAACACGTGCGGGTACAGCACGGGAAGAAGTGCAATGAGCTTTTCAAACTCCGCGTTGTCCTCCAGCGCCGGATCGGTATAGGACACGGTCTTGCAGCGAATAAGCTGCTGCAGGTTTTTCACAGCCGCTTGCTTGTCGTACACTTCCTCGTCCGCGAGTACGTTTACTGGCGGTTTCGGTGTAAACCGAAGCGTGCGGATCAGCAGTATCGCGAAAAACAGCACGATGGCTGCTACCGGTATCAGCCACCACATATTACAGCCAACCTTTCTTATACATGATCCGTGCCACTCCGACGGTGAACAGCACACCGACCGGTACCATAATTCCCACCGTACCGGCGTTAAGTTCGGGAACGGTGATGAACAGGGCGAGCATCAGGATAATAGGTGCGACGGACAACTTGGCATTTTTGGAGATAAACACCACGGCGAGACCGCCGAACAGCGCGGGGAGGATCATATCGAACGCCGGCTTCAAAACGGGGGATTCCAGTACCGGTGTCAGCGGTACGATGCAGATCACGCCGACGATGATGATCAGTGTGGTCACGATACTGGAAACCGCGATGGCGATGGTGGAAATGACCTCGCCTTCCTCACTGCTGGCTTTCACCTTGGCGCGTTCCATCGCGTCGATCGCACAGGGGAGCTTCAGATTGGAGATGTTGCCGGTGATAAACGACAGATAGGTGCCGCCCGCGCCGAGCATCGGCACATAGGTAAAGATCTCCACGATCCCGACCGCCCAGTACATCGGCGCGGTGGCGACCAATCCTTGTACTAACACTTTCGTATTCGGCATGGCGCCGAACACGAGCGAAACGGCGACGGGAAACAGCATGATGAGCAGACCGACCACGATACCCCAGACGCGGCCGTCGCGGTGAACACTGTCCATATACGTTAATTGCTTTTTCATTTCGGCACCTCCTTAACCTAACCACGCGGTGAACGGAATGGCGGATGCCATACCGAGTACCAGACTCAGCGGCAACGCGTAATCCTCCATCCAGCGGGCCTTCAGCACCTTGGACAAGCCGCCGAAGATCGCCATCACTACGGCGGCGACCGCCATCACGCACACGGGGATCAAGCCGGAGGTGTCTCCCGAAAAGACCAGACCGACATCACAGAAGACATAGCCGAGAAACGCCGAGATCATACCGAGGAACATCGCGTTGTTGAAGATCTCGCCCCATTTTTTGTCCTTCATCCCCATTTTCAGCATACCGCCCTGAATCTTCTTGGTGACAAACGGGACCAGCACGATGCCGGCGGCAATGCCGATGGTCATGACCCAGACGATCGACATAAAGATAGAAGGATCCGTCACCGTAGCACTCGCTTCCAAATCAGCGGCCGTCAGCGCGTTGCCGGCGGCGACGGTCTCATAGGTAATGGAGCCGATGACCGACAAACGCAGCCACGGCAGTGCTAATCCTAACGATTTAGACAGTGCGACGACACCCACCAGGATCGCGATGGCGGGAGCGATGGTGAACACCGCCGAGGATGTGACGGTCGATCTAACAGTCGCACTGCTGATACCAAGCTGTTTGGCGCGGCGAAGCGCTTTGACTAAAAAATACACCGATTGCCCCAGTACGGCGGCAATGATGATCCCAACCAGCACAAACAGGATGGGATGGTTGACGCTGAATTCCATACAGAATCCCTCCTTTTTCTGAGAATACGATACCATAAATTCTCAATTTGTGCAACCACCACTTGTCGAATGAGGGTGTTCCTTGCAGCGACATTTTGTCGCAATTTGTATAGAAATCTCTTTACAAGCACCATATCGTGTGGTATACTGAGTTCAGCAAGGTTCATACTTTGTTCACAATTGAGGAGGGTTTTTATGAAAACGAGAGCAGAACTCAAAGCAATGGCAAAAGTGCAGATCAAGGGCAATATCGGCATCCTGTTTGTGATCACACTGATCGTTGGTGTTATCTCAAGCTTGGCGTCTTTTGTTTTGTCCTTTATTCCGGTCGTAGGTTCGCTTGCTGCTACAGTTATCGTTACACCGGCGTTTACTATCAGTGTGTTGCGCGTGTATCAAAATCTGGTGCGGGAGCAGAAGCCCAAGGTCGGCGATGCTTTCACCGGTTTTGACGATTTCTGGACGGCATTTAAAGCGCAATTGTTGGTTTCTGTATTCACGTTCCTGTGGAGCTTGTTGTTTGTGATCCCTGGTATCATCAAGGGGTTCTCCTATTCGCAGACCATGCTGGTCGTGGCAGAGAACAAGGGCATCAGCGCCCGTGAGGCACTCAACCGTTCTAAGGCGATGATGGAAGGTCACAAAATGGATCTGTTTGTGTTGGGCCTCTCCTTTATCGGTTGGGGACTGTTGTGCGGCATTACCTTCGGTATTGCGTATATCTGGGTCGGTCCGTACATGCAGGCGACTTTGGTCAACTTCTACAACGATGTGAAGCCTGTCGAGGCTGAGCCGGTTGTCGAAGAACCTGTTGCCACGGAAGCTGCTTCGGCAGAATAATTCCGATACAAACGAAAGCTCCCGCCGTGAGTGGACTGTATCCCTAAAAACAGACATTGAAAGAAAAGACCCCCTGTTGTAGAATT
>CAYZXC010000119.1:0-3571 GCA_964482275.1 uncultured Eubacteriales bacterium | reverse complement strand
ACCAGCTTGGAAGGCTGGGGTTCTACCACTGAACTACACCCGCATATCGCTGAATCATGATACCACACCCCGTCTCGCGTGTCAAGACTTTTTTATACCTTTTATTCAGAAAAAAGCGGTGCGTGTCACTCGCACACGTACCGCTGCTGTTCTTTGGTTCCCGTCATATACCCCGACGCCACCCGCGCCTCGCAGATCGCGCCGTCATTGGCAGTACCCAGTGCCAAAAGGTCGTCCCGCACCGCCTCTAACTGTGAGATGCTCAGCCGCGTATCACACACCGCCGTCAGCTCGCCGAACGCGGTGTCCACGTTCAACGTATCGGTCAGCGTTCGGTTCAAAAAAGCGGCGGTTAATTGCGCGTGCGCCCACGCCTGCCCGACACCGCCCTGCTCCCAGCCGTCAAAGGCAAGCACCTCGGCGGCCTGCAACGGTGCCAGCGTCAGCTCCCCTGCCGGCAAACGTCCCACCGCCTGCGGCAATATCATCGGCAGGTTTCCGGATACGCGTCCGATCAGTGCCGCCGCGCCGTCGATTGAAAGGGACAACACCGCGTACTCCGTGAGTTCCGTCGCCACCCGCTCGCCCCACGTGGGATAGAGCGCAGCGGCGGTGGTCACCGTCACCCCGTCGACAAGTTCGGTTTGCGGCGGGTATCCCACCGCGCTCGCCGTCATGGTGCGGGTATCGGTGATGAGCTTAACAAGCCCCGTCAGCGTATCGCCGTCGTGGAACACGATCCACACCGACCGCTCCACCCCGCGCTCGCCCAGCACCTCCTCCGGCACCGCGTCCAACCTATCGAGGATAAACGGCAACAGCATAATCATCCCAAACACGAGCAACGATAATAGAAACGCGCCCGCCACCGTCACCCGGGTACGCGTTAACCGATTCACCCATTTTTGTCGCTTAAGGTGACGCGACCCATCCGAACCTACCGCGTGCTTCATGGCACCACTCTCCCATCCCGAATGACGATCCGCCGCGGGGCGGTATCCGCGATCGCTTGATCGTGCGTAATCAGTACCACCGTGTGTCCGTCCCGATTCAGTTCATGAAGCATGTCCATGATCTGCGCACCCGACGCGCTGTCGAGATTCCCCGTCGGCTCGTCCGCCAAAATCAGCGGCGGTGATGCCGCGAGCGCCCTGGCGATCGCCACGCGCTGCTGCTGCCCGCCCGAAAGCTCGCTCGGTCGATGCCGCACCCGATCACGGAGCCCCACCCGGCAAAGCGCTTCGGCGGCACGGCTACGCCGTTCCTCGCGCCTCATACCGCGGTAGATGAGCGGCAGCTCCACGTTTTCCTCCGCCGTCAGCGACGGAATGAGATGAAACCCTTGGAAAATAAACCCGATCCGCTGACTGCGTACCTGAGCACCCACTGCGGGCGATACGCGACTCATATCCCGCCCGCCGAGCAGATACCGCCCGCTTGTCGGCACGTCCAAGCACCCCAAAATATTCATCAACGTGGATTTCCCCGATCCCGACTGCCCGATCACCGCCACAAATTCGCCGTCATCGACGGTCAGCGACACGTCGTCAAGCGCGCGCACCTGCTCGCCGCCCTCGTATAGCTTACTGACATGCTGTAGTTGAATTAAAGCCGACATCTCAACACCTCTTTTTGATAGCGTACCCCCTTTTTGTTCAAATATAAAAAAAGCCCTCTTGCGAGAGGGCTTTTCAAAAGAAAAACCGAATAAAAACCGCCGTCGAAGCGCTGACCGTACCTATTTTGCTTTCACAACAGACAGTGCGCCGACGCTTGAAAAATCACTCAACCGATAGGACAGCACACCGTTTGCCGATACGACATACAGATATTCGCCGATATAGATACCGCGCGTACTGGCGCCGCCCAATGCCGCAAGTCTCGCTTTGAGAACAAAACCGTTTTCGGCATCGTATCCGTACACATGATACGTGTCGTCCCCGGTGACAAACCCGATAAGGTTTTTCCCCACGTCTACCAGCACCGCTTTGTGGTTATACAGCGCCTCGCTGTAGCATTGATCGAGTACCGTCACGTGCGACTCGGTAACCGCAGTGGGATCGCTGACATCGAACATCGACAGCTTCATAAAGGTCGTGCGCCCGTTTTCGTCGGCGTCCATACCGATACCCAGCAGCTTGCCGTCACCGTACGGATGCAGATACTGCGAAAAGCCCGGGATCTTGAGCTGACTTTGGATCGTCGGCTTGGTCGGATCGCTCAGATCTACCGTGAACAGCGGATCGACCTGACGGAAGGTCACAAAATACCCAATCTCACCGTCGAACCGCACCGAATAGACCCGCTCATCCTCGGCAAGCCCCTTCAAGCTACCGACGGTATTCAGATCCTTGTCCAATACCAAAAGCGCGTTGGTGGTGCCGTCCTCACCGTATTCGGTGGTCACCACCCGCAGATATCCGTCATACTCGTCCAGAGAAAACTGGTTGAGCAGGACACCTGAGATCGTCGCTTCCGCCTGTTTTTCCAATTCGCCGTCGTTCAGCGCGAACCGCATGATCGGCGTTTGACGCGTTCCGTAGCCGCTTCCCGCGATATACAGGTTTTCGGTGTTCGCATACACCGTCTCGCCCGCCGTCAGCACTGCCTTCTGCGACAGCCGCTCGCCATCACCGGACACGCGCACTGCCGTTACCACGATATACTGACTGCTCTCACCGCAAATATAGATATCCTCTGCCGGCACAAGCGCTTCTTCCTGATCGCAGACAAGACCCGGCACAAAGGTAGCGGGCTCGCTTTCAATCGGCTCTGCGGTAACGGTGTAACGAGATACGGTATACAGAATATCACCGACCATGCGGGAGGATACCTCGCCGCCGTCCTGCTCAAAGCGGGTGACGAACACCGGCCTTGCGGGGATGGCGATATCGTACACAAGCGCCGCGGTGGTCACACGCTTTTCCACGTACCGATACTGCATCAGCACCAGACGGTCACCGGCGAGATACATGCCCGTCACCTCGGCGACTTCCAAGCCCTCGGTGTTAGGCGTAAACTCCGTGAGCACCTGCGGTTTGCCGTCGTTCGGATTCACGATCACGATCCGCTCGCCCGACAACACGTACAAATACCGTCCGTCGGTCTTGATGATATCCGCTTCGTCCACGCCCGCGACCTGCAGGTTGGTTTCGGAATGATCGTCCGACGAATGTGTCTCAGATACAGTCGCCTGCGCGGCGGCGGTGTAGTTCGTCACGAAGCTATAGTCCATAGAGCCGTCGGCAGACAAGAGTAAGTCTTCCTCTTCGCCCGTTTGCAGATATATCAATGACGATTTATTCACTGCCTCATACACCTCGGTGTACGAGGCGGGATCCGCCGCTATCGGCGGGGTATCCTCAAATTGGGGAAGCATTCCCAGACAGACCGCCAGGATCAGTGCCCCACACAGTGTGCCGAAGGCAACAACGGATTGCTGCCGCCGTTGTTTTTGTCTGTACGCGTCACGGCGCGCAAGCACGTCGCGCGTGCGTTCTTCACAAGTCCTCATAGTCGACTCCTTCTCTCTCCATCACGGCTCGCAACGCCTGCTTGCCGCGGTACAACA
>CAYZXC010000118.1:0-3582 GCA_964482275.1 uncultured Eubacteriales bacterium | reverse complement strand
TCCAGCGTCAACGAGCCGGTCGGGATGACCTCCACGTTCATATTGGCGTTTTCGCCCAGACGCATAACAGCGCCCTTGCCGTAAGCCTTTTCGATCTGCGACAGCGCCGCTTCCAAAGCCTTCTGTTTGTTGGTAGCCGGTGCGGCAGGCGCCGCCTTCTTTTTCACATCTGCCATGCTCGTTTCCTCACTTTTTCACGCATTTCGCAATCAGTATTTTCATTATATCGCACTTTTTTGCAAAAATCAAGAGAAAAATCGAACAAATGTTTTATTTTTGCTTTTATCCTGTCAGTTGTTCCCGCAACTGCCGCAGGATCGCGCGTTCCCGCCGCGATACCTGCACCTGTGTCATACCAAGCAGGTCGGCGGTCACCTGCTGTGTCTGACGCTTAAAGTACCGATATTCGATGAGCGTGCGATCGTGCGGCGGTAACTCCGCCAGTAATTGCCGCAGGGCAAGCCGATCGGTGATGGTTTCCTCCGGTGAGGCAACGGGGATATCTACCTCGTCGCCGTCATCCTCCTCGCCGCTTCGCGTCAGTGACAGCGCGGGAAGTGAAGCACCGAGCGCCTCCGCCGCCTGCTCGCGTTCAATGCCGAGTGCCTCGGCAAGCTCGGTCACGCTGGGTTCTCTGCCCTCGCGCAGACAAAACGCGTCCCGCTCACGCGACACGCGCATCGCCAATTCCTTGAGCGAGCGGCTGACCTTGACCGTCCCACCGTCACGGAACAGCCGTCGGATCTCGCCTAAAATGACCGGCACGGCGTAGGTGGAGAATTTCAGCCCCCTGCTTTCATCGAAACCATCCACCGCTTTGACAAGTCCCATACTGCCCGCTTGATAGAGGTCGTCATACTCGATCCCGCGCCCGATGAAACGGCGGGCGCAGGTATGTACTAAACCTATATTATTACAGATCTTCTCGTCGCGCTCGTTCACGCCGAAGTCGCCTGCCGTTCCTTTACCGCAATGTGTTTCTCCATCGTCACCACGGTTCCGCGCCCCGGCTTGGACGATACCCGCAGCCGATCCGTAAAGCTTTCCATCACCGAGAAGCCGAGTCCCGAACGGTCGTCCCCGCCAGTGGTAAACAGCGGCTCCATCGCCTGCTCGACATCCGCAATACCGCAACCGCGGTCACGGATCTTGATGACCGCCCGCCCGTCGGCATACAACCGCATTTGAACGGTGATCATGCCGATGGTATCCCGATAAGCGTGCACGATGCAGTTCGTCACCGCCTCCGACACCGCCGTGCGCAGATCCGCCAGCTCGTCCACCGCGGGATCCAGCTGTGATAAAAAGGATGCCACCGCCGATCGCGCGAACCCCTCGTTCGCGGATCGGCTGGGAAAGGTCAGTTTCATTTCGTTCATTGGTTTTTTCATCGCTTATACGCCTCTTTCTTTTTTACACTGTTCGCCTTGTCCTCCCATACCGGCAGCCGTTCAAGCCCCGCCAGCTTCATCACACGCAACAGACGCTCGGATACACCTACCACCAACAGCCTCCCACCGCGTGATTGCATCAGCCGGTACCGTCCCATTACGAGCCCGATCCCCGAACTGTCCATGAACCCAACGCCTGAAAAATCCAAACGCAGCAGCTTAGCCGATGACCGTCCCACCGCCGCGTCGACCTGCTCGCGCATCACACGCGCCGTGTGATGATCCAATTCACCCGACAGAAACGCCGTGAGCTCCGTCGGCGTCGCCTCTATCCGTACCACCATTTGCTCGTCCTCCTTACGGCTCTTATTGTAAAGGCTTGTCCGCAAATTTTTGCGGGAATGTTGCCGTCTAAATATGGGTTGTTTTGTCCGTTTTTCGCCTAACCACGCGGTTTTTTGCTTTTTTATCACCCAAAATATGGGATTTGAAAGAAAAAATAAACACAATATCTTGTGTTTTTAGTGTTGACAAGCGAAACCATATATAGTATGATGTGAAGGCACGCGAAAAATGGGAGGTGGGCCGATATGGTCATCGCGGGACTTCAAAAGATGACACTTCTGGACTATCCCGGCAAGGTCGCCTGCACCGTGTTTTTACAGGGCTGTAATTTCCGCTGCCCGTTCTGCCACAACCGCGATCTGCTGGAGTCCGCCCCCGAAACGATCGGTCAAGAGGAGCTGCTCAGCTTTCTGAAAAAGCGGCAAGGCCTGCTGGACGCCGTGTGCATCAGCGGCGGCGAGCCCACCCTGCAGCCGGATCTGGAAGCGCTGATCCGCGAGATCAAAGCGCTCGGCTACGCGGTCAAGCTGGACACCAACGGCAGCCGCCCCGCGGTGCTGAAAGCTTTGGTGAGCCAAGGCCTTTTGGACTACGTGGCGATGGACGTCAAAAACGGCCCCGCACAGTACGGCGCCACCGTCGGCATTGACAGCCCCATGCTTGCCGCCATTGAGGAAAGCCTCTCGTTTTTGCTGAGCGGTTCCGTAGACTATGAGCTGCGCACCACCGTCGTGGACGAGCTGCACAGCGAACAGTCTTTCACCGAGCTGGGGCAATGGCTGCAAGGCCTTTCCCCCGAACACAAGGCAAAACGTTTCTTTCTGCAAGCGTATGTGGATCGGGACAGCGTGCTGTGCGCCGGCCTGCACGCACCGCGTGCGGAAGCACTCGCCGCTTACAAGGCGATCCTCGCCCCCTATGTATCGGAAATCTTCGTCCGCGGAGAGGGCTAACCACAATATCTTGTGGTTTTTGAAAAATATTCTACACAATATATTGACATTCAGAAGAAACTGTGGTATAGTGTAAACACTCGCCCTCTTGGGGCAGGTTTATAAAAGGTTTATCCATATAGATATTACATAAAGAGGAGGATTTGAGTATGTATCAGGTACTAAAGCGCGACGGCGGCACCGTGGAATTTGACATTTCCAAGATCAGCGCCGCTATGACCAAAGCGTTTGACGCATTGGAAAAAAACTATCACCCCACCGTTATCAACATGCTGGCACTGCAGGTGACCTCGACATTTGAACCTAAAATCAAGAACGGTGTCATCACCGTTGAGGAGATTCAGGACTGCGTCGAGCAGGTGCTGTCCGAGGCCGGCTATTCGGATGTGGCAAAAGCCTACATCCTGTACCGCAAACAGCGTGAGAAGATCCGCAACGTGGGCTCCGCACTGCTCAACTATAAGGATCTGGTGGACAACTATCTGCAGATCAACGACTGGCGCGTGAAGGAAAACTCCACCGTCACCTATTCGGTCGGCGGTCTGATCCTGTCCAACTCCGGTGCCATCACCGCCAACTACTGGCTGTCCGAGATCTACGACGATGAGATCGCGGAGGCACACCGCAGCGCGGCATTGCACCTGCACGACCTGTCCATGCTCACCGGCTACTGCGCCGGCTGGAGCTTAAAGCAGCTCATTCAGGAAGGTCTCGGCGGCGTTCCCGGCAAGATCACCTCTTCACCGGCAAGTCACCTGTCCACGCTGTGCAACCAGATGGTAAATTTCCTCGGTATCATGCAGAACGAGTGGGCCGGCGCACAGGCGTTCTCCTCGTTTGATACGTATCTTGCTCCCTTCGTCAAGGTGGACAACCTCTCTCAAAAGGAAGTC
>CAYZXC010000117.1:0-3666 GCA_964482275.1 uncultured Eubacteriales bacterium | reverse complement strand
GGATATGCTTTCGAATTATCTCAGTCCCAAGGTTACCGAGCTTTTGAAAGAGGCGTAAGTTTATGGCTGAATATTATTTGATTTCACAGTTGCCGTCTTTAGACGGGATAAGTGAAAATGCTCCGCTTCCGATCACGGAGGAGCGATTTGCCGAGCTCTGCAATCGTTTTTTAGGGAAAAAGGCACAGGAGAAACTGAAATGCCTCACCCTTTTACCGCCGAAGAATGGTGATAGCGCGGGTTCTGCTCTCGTTGACGCTTGGAAGGAAAGTGAGCGGGCTTTGCGGTTCGCACTCGGTAAAGTTCGGGCAGAAAAAATGAAAAAGCCGTTTGATACGGAAGGCGGGATTTTGCCTGTGGAGTACATTAAAACGGCAAGTACGGCAATAGAGATGGAAAATCCGATGGAAGCGGAAAAATATCTGAACCGTTACCGTCTGGAAATATTGGAAACGCTCAGACCGATGGATGGTTTTTCAGAGGAGTATATTTTCTATTACGGACTTAGGCTGAAGCTGATCCTGCGCATAAGGCGGTTTGATACAGAGGCGGGAGAAAACGCATACCGGAAAATTTATAGCTCCATTTTAAACGGAGATAGGCTGGAGGCGATGTAATGACGCAAAATAGAGGAAAAGTCGTAAGCATAAACGGGAACCTGGTGTCGGTAGAATTTGACGGCAATGTTTCCATGAATGAGATATGCTTTGTTAAAGTAGGCGATACCGCGCTTAAAAGTGAGGTCATCCGCATAAAAGGCAATGTCGCTCAAATACAGGTTTACGAAATGACCGATGGCATTAAGTGCGAAGATGAAGTGGAATTTACGGGAGATATGCTGTCCGCAGATCTCGGTCCCGGCTTGCTCGGCCAGATATATGACGGACTTCAGAATCCGCTTCCTGTTTTGGCAGAGCAGGCGGGTTGGTTTTTGGAGCGCGGTATTTACGCTGACGGTTTAAACGCCGAGAAAAAATGGGAATTTACACCTACCGCCCGCATCGGCGATGTTGTCCGTGCCGGCGAATATATCGGAACGGTTCCCGAAGGCCCCTTTACACATAAAATCTTCATTCCCTTTTATCTGCTTGGAAACTATACCGTAAAATCCATTGCCGAAAAGGGCGAATATACCGTTAAGGAAACCGTTGCGGTGGTAACCGACGAACGCGGTCGTGAGATCCCCGTATCCATGTCATTTAAATGGCCGGTTAAACGTGCGGTAAAATGCTACAGTGAAAGATTGGCACCCGTTGAAACGATGGAAACGAAGGTGCGTCTTATCGACTCGTTCTTCCCGGTGGCCAAGGGCGGCACTTATTGTACGCCCGGCCCGTTCGGCGCCGGTAAGACCGTATTGCAGCATACCACGTCAAAATATGCGGATGTGGATATCGTGATCATTGCTGCTTGCGGCGAGCGTGCGGGTGAAGTGGTTGAAACCTTAACCGAATTCCCCGAACTGACCGACCCCAAAACCGGTCGTTCACTTATGGAGAGAACCATTATTATTTGTAATACTTCGTCCATGCCGGTCGCTTCCCGTGAGGCTTCGGTGTATACCTCGGTAACGCTTGCCGAGTATTACCGCCAGATGGGATTGCACGTTCTGCTGTTGGCAGATTCAACCTCCCGCTGGGCGCAAGCGCTTCGTGAAATGTCCGGCAGACTGGAAGAGATCCCCGGCGAAGAGGCATTCCCTGCATATCTGGAATCCTATATTGCAGCATTCTATGAGAGAGCCGGCTTTGTCCGTTTGCCTGATGGCGGTACGGGTTCTGTTACCATTGGCGGCACGGTTTCCCCCGCAGGCGGAAACTTTGAAGAGCCTGTAACACAGGCAACCTTGAAGGTCGTCGGTGCTTTCCACGGACTTTCCCGTGAACGCTCAGATGCACGAAAGTATCCCGCTATCGATCCTCTGATTTCTTGGTCTAAGTATAAAAGTGTTATCGACAGCAAAAAGTTGGAATTTTGCAAAGGCATTCTTCATCACGGTGACGAGATCGGTTCCATGATGAAGGTCGTCGGTGAAGAAGGTACGACGCTTTCCGATTATACCATTTATCTGAAATCCGAAATGCTTGATTCCGTTTACCTGCAACAGAATTCGTTTGATTCGGTCGAGGCCAACTGCGGCACCTTGCGTCAGCGTTATGTTACGGACAAGCTGATCTATGTTTTAGGCAGTGATTATGCAATAGACAGTAAAGACGATGCCCGCGGCTTCTTTAACCGTATGCGCCAGAAATTTATTGATTGGAATTATACCGAATTTGAGAGTGACGCCTTTAAAAAGGCAGAGTCTGAAATGGATGCTCTGTATCGTGAAGGCAACGGTAAATTAGCGGCACAAGCAGAAAGCTTATTAAGGGACGGTGAGTGAGAATGAATAAAGTTTATAACCGAATCGAATCCATCACCGGCAACGTTATCACCGTCCGAGCAAACGGCGTTCAGTATAAGGAACTGGCTCAGATCAACACCCGTTTCGGTAAATCCTTGGCTCAGGTCAATAAGATCGAGGGCGATATCGTATCCCTGCAGGTGTTTGCCGGCGGTCAGGGCGTTTCCACAGGGGATGAGGTTCGTTTCCTCGGTCACGAAATGCGAGTGTCCTTTAGTGAGGATCTGTTAGGTCGTATATTTAACGGTTCCGGAGAGCCCAGAGATAAAGGCCCCGCGCTCACGGACAATATGAAGCCCATCGGCGGCCCCTCCGTTAATCCTACGAAACGTATTCTTGCCAACCGAATGATGAGAACGAATATCCCGATGATCGATATGTTCAATACTTTGGTGGTATCTCAAAAATTGCCGATCTTCTCAATTTCGGGAGAACCGTACAACCAGCTTCTTGCCCGTATTGCAATGCAAGCGGAAGCCGATGTGATCGTGCTCGGCGGTATGGGACTTAAATACGATGATTTTCTGTATTTCAAGGATGAGCTTTCAAAGGGCGGAGCACTTAGCAAAACCGTGATGTTCATTCATACCGCCTCCGATCCGACCGTTGAATGTATGATGATTCCCGATATGGCGTTGGCTGTGGCAGAGCAGTTTGCTCTGCAAAACAAGGATGTGTTGGTGCTTCTTACCGATATGACCAATTTTGCCGATGCCATGAAGGAGATTGCCATTACGCAGGAACAGGTTCCCTCTAACCGCGGATATCCCGGCGACCTGTATTCTCAGCTTGCCGCCCGTTATGAAAAGGCCGTTGACTTTGCCGATTCGGGCTCGGTCACGGTTCTGGCTGTTACGACTATGCCCGGCGATGATGTCACACATCCCGTCCCCGATAATACCGGCTACATTACAGAGGGGCAGTATTATCTGAAAGGCGGTCGCATTGAACCCTTTGGTTCTCTTTCTCGACTGAAACAAAACGTAAACGGAAAAACACGAAAAGACCATCGAGCGCTTATGGATGCTATGATACGGTTGTATTCGTCCTATAAGGAAACGCTTGAGAAGAAAAATATGGGCTTTTCCATGAGCCGTTGGGATGAAAAACTACTGAAATACGGCGAGCTTTTTGAAAACAAGCTGATGGCCTTATCGGTCAACTTGCCGCTTGAAGGGGCACTTGATTTAGGCTGGGAAATTTTAGCCGACTGTTTCGAAAAGCAAGAAACCGGAATTAAGTCAGACCTTACTGATGAA
>CAYZXC010000116.1:0-3727 GCA_964482275.1 uncultured Eubacteriales bacterium | reverse complement strand
GCCGCAAACGCCGCCAGATAATTTTCGATGTTGTGTACCCCCGGAATGCGAATATCCGATGCCGGCATGATCGCGACGGTTTCGACACCGTCCGTGCCGTACAGCATACCGTCTTCTCCGAGATAGGTACCGCGCTTCACCGGATGACGGCGCGAGAACAGCCACACCTCGCCGGTGCAATCCGCTTGGAACGACGCGGTGATCTCGTTATCGGCATTCAGCACCGCACGGTCGGTCGGCTGTTGATGCGCGACAAGATTCTTTTTCGCATCGATATACTCCTGCATATCGGTATGCCAATCCAAGTGATTGGGCGCGACGTTGGTAACGACCGCGACCTTCGGGCTTTGTGTCATCATCGTCAGCTGAAAGCTGGAAAGTTCCGTCACTGCGGTATGTGCCTCGGTGATCTCCTCAATGACCGGCAGAAGCGGTCTGCCGATATTACCGCCGAGATGAACCGTTTTACCGACAGCCTCCAGCAAACCGGCGATCACGGTAGTGGTCGTTGTCTTACCGTCTGAGCCCGTCACGGCATAGATCGGTGCGGGACACAGATCAAAGAATAACTCCATTTCGGAAGTGACGGTCTTACCCGCGGCACGCGCCGCGCGGAACGGCGGCAGATACGGTTTCATACCGGGAGTACGCAGAATGAGATCTGCATCCAAGGTGTCCAAATAGTTATCACCAAGCTGCAGCGTTGCTCCCGCCCGCGTGAGCATCTCTGCCGTTTCACCAAGCTCTTCGCGCGAACGCTTATCGCAGGCGGTCACCTGTGCGCCGTGTGCAAGCAGCTGCAAAACGACAGGTGTGTTATTACGGCCGATACCGCAAACCGCTACCCTTTTACCGGACAACGATGTATAGAATTCCGAATAGTTCATATCATCACGCTCCTCGCAACAGTATTATTATACTGTCAGCAAAACGAAATATCAATATAAAAAAGTAAAGGATGAGGCCGAAGCCCCATCCTTATTTGTTTAGTCATCCGAGAATCGCGAGAGGTGCAACAGACCAAGCAATCCACCAACGAACAGAAGAACAGCAACGCCGATGGTCAGCACCCAATGCCACCAGACCGAGCCGAGCGCACCAAATCCGGGAATGATGTGCTCCTCAAAGATATCCCACAGCGATCCCAATACGAAACCGATAATCACGCAATACGTAGGACGCGTGAAACGGTTCATCGCCCATTCTAACGGCTTCGTAATGGCGAAAATACCGGCAAGCAACGAAAATCCGATAATAGCAAGCGCCGGAAGCGGCATCGACACGATGCTGGTAATTCCCAGAATGATCAGCATATGAGAGGTACTGATACCGGGCAGGATCAGCGCGATCGAGATCACAAAGCCCGTCACGACCCAAAGCAAAATGTTGGCAAGTGTAACACTGCCGGTAGTGGATACCAGAGAGGTCACATCCGGTTCGATCACACCAAGCCATTTGAGAATATCCAGAATGTTCGCGACTCCCAGTACGATAACCACGCCCAAGATCCCCCACAGCAGGGATGTAACACAAAACTTCGCCGTCACCTTATCCGGCTTGATCTTGCTCATCAAGGTAGGAATACCGCCGATCACCGCGCCGAAGAAAAGCGCCGATACCGGAATCGGAAAGATCTCCAGCAAACGACCGATCAGCTCATAGAACAGCACCAGACCGATCGCCGCGCCCAATCCAAATCGGATCAAAAACCAGGCGTTGTTCTTAAAATCCTTGCGGATACCGCTGATCGCGCTGAGCAAGCGATCATAGATTCCGAGAACGATCGCCATCGTACCGCCGCTGACACCGGGCACCGCCATTGATGAGCCGATGATAAATCCTTTAATGGATACCATAAAGCGTTTGAAAAAAGCTTTCATAGTTTTCATTCTCCTTTTCAAGAAACATTGTACAACATTCAATGTCTTTTGTCACGAGAAATCTTGAAATTTTCCGTAAAAGACTTTATACTGTATTCAGTATGAAATTTGTATGAAAAGAAGGAGCGCGCTATGAGTCCGAAAGAGCGTTTTATTGAGATCTATAAACAGCACATCAAGCGTGAAGGTGCCGATAAATTTTTGGAGTATCTGGAATCAAAATCCTGTGATTTCTTCACCGCTCCCGCCAGTACGCGGTTTCACGGTTCACACGAAGGCGGCCTTGTGGAACACAGTCTGAACGTATACGACTGTCTGCATCAATATCTTGATCGCGAGCGTGTCAAAGAGGTATACGGTCTGGACTACAGCGAGGAGAGCATCGCGATCGCCGCACTGCTTCACGATGTGTGCAAAATCAATTTCTATAAGGCGGGCACGCGCAACGTCAAGGATGAAAACGGTGTATGGCAAAAAGTCCCCACCTATGAAATTGATGATAAGCTCCCCTACGGTCACGGCGAAAAGTCGGTATATATCCTCTCCGGCTATATGCGTCTGACCCGCGAGGAAGCCTTTGCCATCCGCTATCATATGGGGTTCGCCGGCGACGAGGATGCACGCAACGTCGGAAAAGCGTTCGAGATGTTCCCGCTTGCCTTTGCCCTGTCCGTTGCCGATATGGAAGCCACCTATTTCCTGGAGGGAAAATAAATGGCGAAAAACGCGATGCTGCCACGCTGTCCGCTGTCAAAGAAATGCGGCGGGTGTCAGCTGCAAAATATGAGCTATGAACGGCAACTCGGCTATAAACAGGAAAAAGTGATCTCCCTGCTCGGCCGCTATCACCGTGTTTCGCCGATCGTGGGAATGGAATTCCCGTACCATTACCGTAACAAGGTGCAAGCGGCCTTTGCGATGACGCGGCGGCACGAGATTCTCTCCGGTGTATATCAATCCAGCACTCACCGCATCGTGAAGGTGGATTCTTGCCAGATCGAGGATCCGACCGCCGATAAGATCGTTGTGTCGATTCGCCGTATGCTCCCCGAATTTCAGATGCTCCCCTATCAAGAGGACAGCCGCAAAGGGTTTCTGCGCCACGTGCTGATCCGCCGCGGCTTTACAAGCGGTCAGGTGATGGTGGTATTAGTCGCCGCCCATCCGATCTTCCCGATGAAGAAACGGTTTGTACAGACCCTGTTGCAGCGGCACCCCGAAATTACCACCGTGGTGCTGAATATCAACCCGCACCAAACCAGCATGGTGCTCGGTGAACGCGAGGAGGTGCTGTACGGCGCCGGATACATTGAGGATACGCTGTGTGACTGCGTGTTTCGCATCTCTCCCCGTTCGTTTTATCAGATCAACCCCATCCAAACCGAAAAATTATACAGCAAAGCGATCGAGCTTGCCGGTCTTACCGGCAAGGAAGCCGTACTGGATGCTTACTGCGGTATCGGTACTATCGGTCTGATCGCCGCGAAAACCGCCGGTCAGGTGGTCGGCGTGGAGGTCAACGGCGATGCGGTGCGCGACGCCCGTGTGAACGCCAAACGCAACGGTATCACTAACGCGCATTTTATTGAAGCGGACGCCGGTCAGTATATGGTAGAGCTTGCCAAAGAAGGGCAGGCGATCGACGTGGTCTTTATGGACCCGCCGCGTGCCGGCAGTGACCTCCCCTTTTTGAATTCTCTGATTACCTTGTCCCCCAAAAAGCTCGTATACATCTCCTGCAACCCCGAAACGCAAGCGCGCGACCTGCGCGTACTGACCAAAAACGGCTACCGCGTCACCTACGTTCAACCGTTTGATATGTTCCCGCATACACAGCATGTTGAGAC
>CAYZXC010000115.1:0-3860 GCA_964482275.1 uncultured Eubacteriales bacterium | reverse complement strand
CCGCTACCAAGCGAACGCTGTGCTTGAGGCTGTAGGTCAAGGTATTGTCTTTTTCAATAAAGACAACATTGCCCTTGGACTGCGCCATCGCTTCGTTGCACATGTCGATCAGCCGTTTGGTTTTGCCGGAACCTTTTCTTCCGAGGATTAAAGTGATCATTAGAATTCCTCCCAGTATATATTAACCGCTACGCGGTCACTGCCGTTTATTATTTTCCAAGCCGCTTCTCCAGAGCCGCCTTTTGGTCTTCGTAGCCCGGCTTTCCGAGAAGTGCAAACATATTTTTCTTGTATTCTTCCACACCCGGCTGGTTGAACGGATTGACACCCAGCATATAACCGGAGATGGCGCACGCCTTCTCGAAGAAATACACGAGATAACCGAGCTCCTCTTCACAGACAGAGGGCACGTGAATCACCATATTCGGCGTACCGCCGTCGGTATGAGCGAGAATCGTACCTTCAAACGCCTTTTGGTTGATTTCCGCCATCGTGCGACCGGCAAGGAAGTTGAGCCCGTCGACATTTTCGGCGTCTTCCTTGATCGTCATGGTAACGGGCGATTCGTCGATCAGCACCACGGTTTCCGCCAAAATGTCGGAGCCGTCCTGCACGAACTGGCCGAGCGAATGCAGGTCGGTGGAGAAGATAACGGATGCCGGGAACAGTCCCTTGCCGTCCTTACCCTCGCTCTCGCCGTACAGCTGCTTCCACCACTCGGACATCATAGCAAAGCGGGGTTCATAGCTGACCATGAGTTCCACCGCGCGACCTTTGCGCAACAGAATATTCCGCATGGCGGCGTACTTATAGCAATCGTTTTTGTTAAGATCGGTCTCGCACAACGCCGCCTGTGCCTTGGCGGCACCCGTCATCAGAGCGGCGATATCACAGCCGGCGACGGCAATGGGCAACAGGCCCACGGCGGTGAGCACCGAGAAACGGCCGCCCACGTCGTCCGGCACCACAAAGGTCTCATATCCCTCGCGGTCGGCAAGGCCTTTCAGCGTGCCCTTCGCTTTATCCGTAGTTACGTAGATACGGCGACGAGCTTCCTCTACGCCGACGGTGCTTTCCAGATACTCGCGGAACACGCGGAACGCGATCGCCGGTTCGGTGGTGGTACCGGATTTGGAAATCACATTGACCGACACGCGGCGGCCTTCGCACAGTGCGAGCAACTCGGACAGCTCTGAGGCACTGATGCTCTTGCCGGCAAAGTACACATCCGGTGTGTCTTTGTTCAAATTGTTATACAGTGGGGATTTTAAAAATTCGATCACCGCGCGGGCACCGAGGTACGAGCCGCCGATACCGATCACGATGAATACATCGGTATCCCGCTTAATGCGCTCGGCTGCCGCCTGAATGCGGGCGAATTCTTCTTTATCGTAATCGGTGGGCAAGGTCAGCCAGCCGAGGAAATCGTTGCCGAGACCGTTGCCTGCGTGAAGCATCTCGTGTGCTGCCGCGACCTGTGCCTGCATTGCCTGCAGCTCGTGATCGCGTACAAAATCGGTAAGATAACGGGTTTCAAGGGTAACTGCCATACTACGATGCCTCCGTCTTTCTTTGTTGCCTTTATTGTACAATATATCCGCTCCGATTGCAACCGAAATCAGAGAAATTTTTATGAAATTTTTACAAAGAAACACCGGCCAGATACCTGACCGGTGTTGAAATTAGGTAGATAATGCCGTAATCAATCGCAATAAGCAGAATCCGAAGCTGAGTTTGGGCACCTTTTCGGCAGCGCGCACCGCATACTCCGCCAAGGTTTCTCCCTCACGAGTGACGGTGACGGTGCCGACGATCTGCCCTTTCGCCACGGGTGCTTCCAGATCCTCCGACAGCGTGACTGTGCAGGTCAGCCCCTTTTCCTCCCCTTTTTTGACAAGCAGCGGATCAAGATCCCCAATCTCCACCGTCACCGTCTCCGCCGTGCCACGCAACACCGGAATGGGAGTCAGCGTATCGGGATCGACCTGCGGGGTATACAAGCTGTAGTTGGCAAAGCCGTGATCCAATAGTTTTCGTGCACCGCCGAAACGCTCATCAGTGGTGCTACAGCCCAAGATAACCGCTGCAAAGCTCAGCCCGTTCCGTTCGGCGGTGGCAGATAGATTGTGTCCCGCCGTGGAGGTCGTGCCGGTCTTGAGCCCCGTCGCGCCCTGATAAAAACGGATCAGCTTATTGGTGTTGACCAGTTGTGACTCGCCGTTTCGCAACGTATCCATCCAGATGGTGGTATAGTTCTTTATCAGCGGATGCTTCATCAGCTCGCGGGACATGAGTGCCACGTCGTAGGCGCACGAATACGCGGTATCGTCCAGCCCACTGCAATCCTTAAACAGCGTATCCTGCATGCCAAGCTCGGCGGCGCGGGTATTCATACGCTGTACAAATTCCTCGATGGAGCCGGCAACATGCTCCGCGAGCGCGGCACACGCGTCGTTGGCAGACACCACCGCCGCGGCTTTGACCAGTTCGTGCACCGTCATGATCTCGCCGGGCTCCAACCAGATCTGAGAGCCTCCCATGGATGCCGCCTCCGACGAACAGGTAACGGGATCCTGCAGGTCGATCAGTCCATTGTCCAGTGCTTCCATGACCAGCAACAGCGTCATCACCTTGGTGACCGAGGCAATCGGCAGCTTTTCATGCGCGTTCTTTTCAAACAGTACCTGCCCCGATGACAGTTCCATCAAAACGGCGGATTTGCCGCCGACCTCCAGTGCGGTTCCCGCGGCAGTCGACACCACCTCGCCTAAGCTTTTCGGCGCTTCAAGCGACATCAATTCCTCGGCAGTTTCACCGGATTCCGTATCAATGATAACCGTTTTTGCCGTGACCGGCATGACAAGCAGCAGTGTGGCACACGCCACGCCTGCGAGTATGCGTATGGGTTTCATGCTATCTCCTCCCCTTAATACTCATATGTACTAAGGGGACAAGCGCAATATGCAAAAAAGAACGACCGGGATTTCCGACCGTTCTCTGAATGGATTTTATTTGCGGGAAGCGAGGAGGTTTTTGATCTTCTCGTGCGAGTCGATGATGCGGGTGACCGACATATCGTGATTGAGCGAGGCAATAAAGTACGCAATGTACTTGGACACGTCCACCTCGCAGAACCAGTCGCGCTTTTTGAGCTCGTCCGTGCGGTAGGTCAGGTTGGTGCCGAGGACGCCGGAGATGATACCGTCCTCGTACGCCTTGTCGAACTTGTCCAGACCGTTGGTGAAGATCGCATACGTGGCATACGCGAAAATGCGGCCCGCCTTGCGTTTCTTCAGCTCGTACGCGATATCCAGCATGGATTCGCCGGAGGAGATGATATCGTCCGCGATGAAGATGTCCTTGCCCTCCACCGAGTCACCGAGATACTCATGTGCAACGATGGGGTTACGGCCGTTGACAACGTGTGCATAGTCACGGCGCTTATAGAACATACCGAGATCCACGCCCAGCGTGGATGCATAGTACATATTGCGGTTCAAAGCGCCCTCGTCCGGGCTGACGATCATCATGTGATCGCGATCCGGAACGAGATCGGGATAGCGGCGGAACATGGCTTTGAGGACTTGATAGGAGGGGATAACATTATCAAAGCCCATCAGCGGGACAGCGTTCTGCACGCGGGCATCGTGCGCGTCAAAGGTGATGATGTTGGTAACGCCCATGCGTTCCAGTTCCTGCAGAGCTACCGCGCAGTCCAACGATTCACGGTAGTTGCGGCGATGCTGACGACCGCCGAACAGGATCGGCATGATGACATTGATGCGGTGTGCTTTACCGCCGGCTGCCTGAATGATGCGCTTGAGATCCTGAAAATGATCGTCCGGCGACATGCAGTTTTC
>CAYZXC010000114.1:0-3865 GCA_964482275.1 uncultured Eubacteriales bacterium | reverse complement strand
CCAAGGCGATTGAGATCTTAGAGCAGCACAAAGACGAGTTTGAATATCCCGTCTACTGGGGCTGCGATCTGCAGACCGAGCACGAGCGTTATCTGACCGAGCAGGTCTATAAGATGCCGGTATTCGTGACCGACTATCCGAAAGAGATCAAGGCTTTCTACATGCGCCTCAATGACGACGGCAAAACCGTTGCCGCAATGGATCTTCTGGTACCGGGTGTTGGCGAGATCATCGGCGGCAGTCAACGTGAAGAACGTCTGGATCTGCTAGAAGCGCGTATGGATGAACTGGGACTCAATCGTGAGGATTATTGGTGGTATCTGGATCTGCGTCGCTACGGCGGGGCCAAGCATTCCGGCTTCGGTCTTGGCTTTGAGCGCTTGATCCTGTATGTCACCGGTATGGCGAATATCCGCGACGTCCTTCCTTTCCCCCGCACGACCGGCTCTGCCGATTTCTGATTTTTGTATTTTCAAAAGTCCCGTCCGTTATCGGACGGGACTTTTTTGCGTTTTTTTGGAAAAATTTAAATATTTTTTGCAAGTTTTTGAAATTTAACTTGCAAAATCGAAACGTATGTATTACAATGTGTGAAGTATCTGAGAGGAGTCGTTATTTGTGCCTACTTTTGCATCCTTAACGAAAGAGCAGCTGACCGCCCGCTTAGAAGCCTGCGAGGCGGAGTATGCTGCATATAAAGCGCGCGGACTGAATCTGGATATGTCCCGCGGTAAGCCGTGCACCGAGCAGCTGGAGCTGACAATGGAGCTCAACGATTGTATCAACGCCCGCACCGGTGCACGAACCGAGAACAACACCGACACGCGCAACTACGGTTTTTTAGACGGTATTGAAGAAGCCAAAAGACTGTTCGGCGAAATTTTGGGAATGCCTGCATCCAATATTCTGGTTGGCGGTAACTCCAGCTTGAATTTAATGTTTGACTACATTGCACAAGCCTATTCGACCGGTCTTTGCGGCAACACACCGTGGTGCAAGTTGGATGAGGTAAAGTTTCTCTGTCCCTCGCCCGGCTATGACCGTCATTTCGCCGTCACCGAGCATTTCGGTTTTACACTCATCACGGTCCCCATGACCGCTGAGGGTCCGGATATGGATATGGTCGAACAGCTGGTGCAGGATCCCGGCGTGAAGGGTATCTGGTGCGTGCCGATGTACTCCAATCCCGACGGCATCACCTATTCCGACGAAACGGTTCGCCGTTTTGCACGGCTCAAGCCGGCGGCACCGGATTTCCGTATCATGTGGGATAACGCCTACTGCGTGCATCACCTGACGGATACACCGGATTCTCTGCTCAATCTCTTTGATGAGGCGAAGGCTGCCGGAAACGAAGATATCTTCGTCTGCTTCACCTCGACCTCTAAGATCAGTTTCCCCGGCTCCGGTGTTGCGGCGCTTGGCGCGAGCGATGCTAATATCAGCGATATCAAAAAGCGCCTTTCGATTCAAACGATCGGATACGATAAGCAGAATATGCTGCGTCATACGCGCTTTTTCCGCAACCTTGACGGCGTCAACGAGCATATGAAGCTGCACGCGGCGATCCTGCGCCCGAAATTTGAGATCGCTCTGCGCACCTTGCGGGAGCAGCTGGGCGATACCGGCGTTGCCGATTGGCATACGCCGAACGGTGGCTATTTCATCAGCGTCACGCTGATGGACGGCTGTGCAAAAGAAGTCGTGCGTATGTTAAAGGAAGCCGGCGTCGTGTTGACCGGTGCGGGTGCTACCTATCCGTACCACCGCGATCCGCACGATGCCAATCTGCGTATTGCCCCCACCTTCCCGCCTTGTGATGAGCTGCAAACCGCCATGGAGTTGTTCTGCATTTGTGCTCAAATCGTCAGTATTCAGAAACTGCTGAATGCGTAACCGGAAACCGCCGTGAACTTTTCACGGCGGTTTTTTTAAGATTCCATGAATTTCATTGACTTTTTTGACAATTTCACCTATAATGTCTTTTGTATGAAACCATATTTCAGTATGGATCGTAAATAATGGAGGATTGACCGATGAAGCGTACACCAAAACCTGTATTTTTCATCGTGGCACTGCTCATCGTCGCCTTGGCGTATACGTCCTTTTTTGGCATATACAAAAACTTCGGCGACCGAGAAGACACGGTGATACGCGGAGCTTCGGACATTCGTACCGGCATTGATATCAACGGCGGTATTGAGGTTACGTTTGCTCCTGCGGATGAGTCCATTGAGGCAACAGATGCCCAGATCGAGGCGATGAAGGAAGTCATCGTACGCCGTATGATCGCTAACAACATCACCGACTACGAGGCATACACCGACACCGATAACGATCAAGTTATCGTGCGTTTCCCGTGGAAGAACGATGAAACTGAGTTTGACGCTGCTGCGGCTATCGAGGAACTTGGCAAGACAGCGTTACTGGAGTTTTATATCGACACGACCGAAACGACCGGTCTGCCTACCGAAAAACCCGACGAAGAGGATTTCGTTCTGGACGGTTCTATGGTAAGCTCCGCTACCGCGGGATTCGATCAGGATAACACGCCGATCGTTCTTTTAGAGCTGAACAGTGCCGGCAAGGAAGCGTTTTCGACCGCTACTCAGACGCAGGCGGAGCTTAACGGAACCAGCGGGTCTTCCTACACCATTTCCATTTGGTTGGACGACGAGTGTATTTCCAACCCCACCGTTAACGAACAAATTTCTGACGGCAGTGCACAGATTTCCGGCGGTTTTGCCGATTACGCGGAAGCGTTGGATTTGGCAAACCTCATCAACTCCGGTTCACTTCCCTTTAGCATTACGGCGAAAAACACCAGCACCATCAGCGCCACCTTGGGTGAATCCGCATTGGAGATCATGGTGATCGCGGGTGTGATCGCTTTCGTGCTCATTTCCATCTTCATGATCGTCTATTACCGTCTGCCCGGTTTCGTCGCCGTGATTGCCCTGCTCGGTCAGGTTGCCGGCTCGATCGCGGTCGTTTCCGGATATTTCCCGTTCTTCAACAGCTTTACGTTGACGCTGCCCGGTATTGCCGGTATTATTCTGTCGATCGGTATGGGTGTTGATGCCAATATCATCACCGCCGAGCGTATCAAGGAACAGATCCGCAGCGGCCGCACCATTGACGGTGCGATCCACAACGGTTGCAGTGAGTCTTTCGCGGCTATTTTTGACGGCAATATTACCGTTTTGATCATCTCCGTGGTATTGATGGGCGTGTTTGGCCCTGCCGACAGTTTGTTTGCCAAGCTGCTCAAGCCTTTCCTGTTTATGTTCCCCGTTTCCGCAAGCGGTGCCGTGTATTCCTTCGGTTACACATTGCTTGCCGGTATCATCTTTAACTTTATTATGGGCGTAACTTGCTCGCGGCTGATGCTCAAGTCCATCTCCCGCTTCAAGTTCCTCCGTAAACCTTGGCTGTTGGGAGGTAAACGTCATGACGCTTAAAAACTTCGATTTCATTGCAAAAAGACGTCTGTTCCTTATTGTTTCCATTGTCCTGCTGGCAGTTGGTCTGATCTGCAATGTTGTCATGGGTGTTGAGCTGGATATCAGCTTCAAGGGCGGTACGCTCTTGAAATACAGCTATGAAAACACGTTGGACGAAACGGCAGCGAAAGAGTTTATTCAAGGGCAGTTGGCAGGTGCCGAAGTGGATATCACCGAGAACGGTGAAAGCGGTTTGAAGACCATCGTAGTTTCACTGGCCGATGAGGTCGATATCGAAACGCAAACCACCTTTGTAGAAACGCTGCAAACGCAATTCCCGGATAACAACGTTCTGGAAATCGAGACCAACTCGCTCCAGCCGTCCTATGGCCGCACCTTCTTTGCGAAGTGCTGTGTGGCGA
>CAYZXC010000113.1:0-3882 GCA_964482275.1 uncultured Eubacteriales bacterium | reverse complement strand
TGTTCCATCGCGAACGCAATATCCGCATCGGTCTTATTGTTGGAATGAAAATAGGTCTGTGACATCGGGAAGCCCGCTTGGATGGCGGTGTACATCTCGCCGACCGACACCACGTCCACCCCCATATTCTCCTCGCGCATAATTTCGTAGATGCGCTTGAAGGAGGAGGCTTTGGAAGCGTACAACACCTGCGCGTTTCCGTCAAACGCCGCACTGACCGCCGCTTTGTAGGCACGGCAGCAATGGCGGATGCGGTCTTCGTCCATCAGATACAGCGGGGTGCCGTACTGTTCGGCAAGCTTGACGGTATCAACGCCGGCAAATTGCAGGTGTCGGCCGTCGTTGCTTACCGATACATTTTCGCATAACAGATCTTGAGTCATGTGGTTTCGTTCCTTTATAACATCGTTGCCCGCAGCTCCTCAGGAGAGAGCGGAGAAAGGTCGGCGGGGGCAATATCAAATACCGTCTTGCAGCCGACAACACCGCGTGCTGCCAAGCGGCAAACGGCGCGTGCGTACGCGACCAGCACGCTGGCGGTGAATTCGGGGTTGGATTCCAGCTTTAAGCTGTATTCGATGGCGTGGGAGTGACAGCCCTCCACACCGGTCTTGCCGGTGCGGATGACAAAACCGCCGTGCGGGATGCCGCTGTGATCGCGGTCAAGCTCCTCCTTGGTGATGAAGGTCACGGTGGTGTCGTAATCCGCAAAATAGTTCGGCATCGTTTTGATCTGCTGCTCGATAGCCGCTTTATCGGCGCCGTCTTCGGCGACGACATAGCATTCGCGCAGATGCTTCTGGCGGGTGGTCAGCGTCGGCATACTGCCGCTTCGCACCGCCTGCAGGCTTTCTTCGATCGGCACCGTGTATTGCCGTGCATCCAACACGCCGGGAATGCGGCGGATCGCATCGGAATGGCCTTGGCTGACGCCTCTGCCCCAGAAGGTATAGTCTTTTCCTTCGGGCAATACCGCCGAAGCGTACAGACGGTTCAGCGAAAACAGTCCGGGATCCCAACCGCAAGAGATAAGTGCTACATGGCCGCCCTCTGTCGCCGCTTTGTCGGTATTGGCAAAGTGTGCGGGGATGGTGGCGTGAGTATCGTAGCTGTCGATCACATTGAAGTGTGCGGCAAGCGCGGGAGTCATTTCGGGCAGGTCGGTCGCACTGCCGCCGCAGATGATGAGTACGTCGATCTGATCCTTATATTTCAGAATATCCGTTGCCGCGTATACCGGCGTATCAAATAACGTGGTGACGGTAACGGGATCACGGCGGGTGAACACACCGAACAGTGTCATATCGGGATTTTGTTGGACGGCACATTCCACACCGCGGCCGAGATTGCCATATCCGTAAATCGCAATGTTCATAGGAAAATTCCCCTTTTTATTCGATGATACCGTGCTCACGCATCAGCGCGAGCAGGGTTGCCTCGTGCGCGGATTCTATCGGAGTCAGCGGCAGGCGCAGGGTATTCTCACAGAAGCCCATTGCTGCCATCGCGGCTTTGACCGGAATGGGATTGACCTCGCAGAACAGGGCGTCGATCAGGGCAAGATACTCCAGCTGCATCGTGGCAGCACCCTTTGTATCCCCGGCGAAGTATTTGCCGCAGATCGCAACGGTCTCGGCGGGTGCCACGTTTGACAGAACTGAAATGACGCCCTTGCCGCCGAGCGACAGGATCGGGACGATCTGGTCGTCGTTGCCGGAATAAATGTCAATGTTGTCCCCGCACAGTGCCGCGATCTTGGCGATCTGCGAGATGTTGCCGCAGGCTTCCTTGATGGCGACGATGTTCGGGTGGAGGCTAAGCTCCGCCACCGATTCCGGCAGCAGGTTGCAGCCGGTACGGCTGGGCACGTTATACAGGACGCAGGGCTTGGTCGATGCATCCGCGACTAAACGGAAGGATTCGATCATACCCTTTTGGGTGGCCTTGTTGTAGTACGGCGTGATGAGCAGCATCGCATCCGCGCCCACCTCACACGCGTATTTCGTGAGGGCAATGGCGTAGGCGGTGTCGTTCGAGCCGGTACCCGCGATGACCGGTACGCGGCCGGCGACCTGCTCCACACAGAATTTGATGACCGCCTTGTGCTCCTCGTCGGTCAGCGTCGAGCCCTCGCCGGTGGTGCCGGCGACGACGATCGCGTTGATGCCTTGCTCGATCTGCCAGTCGATCAGTCGGGCGAATTGCTCGTAATCGACTTCGTTATCCTTGAACGGGGTGATGATGGCGGTTGCGGCACCGGTGAATACCGTGTTTTTCATAAAGATCTACTCCTTTGCAAATAAAAAAGACAGTTGCCGAAAAGCAACTATCCTGCAAAATCCACCTGCCGCGCGCAAAAACCCTGGGCAGGATATACGTCTTTGCCGGATAGCTCTCCGCATTGCTGCGACAACAGCTGACCTCTTAGTACCAGCTGCCAGATCGAAGGATGCCACGCTTCGTCTTCGGCAACGCAACCCTTTCCCTGTCACACCCTCGGCGGGCTTCCGGCGACAGGTACTGATGATGCGATGCACCTCTATCGGTTACAACGATTTTATCACGCATTAAAACACGTGTCAAGCCTTTTGATTAAAATTATGCGAGTCCCAACTCTTTCATAATAAACGGCGCGACCTCGTCCACCTCAAGCTGCAGGGTGTGCGCAAATTCCTGATGGATGCGCTTTTCGGCTTCCTGCAGCACCTTTTCGTCGGCGGCATGGAATTTGCGGCCGGCGGCAACGGTTTCTTTTTGGTGAATGTGAAGCTCCGCGATCAAGCGAATGAGCACGGTGTGCTCCCCCTCACGCAGAAGCTCAGCGAATGAGTCCCGACGGGCGGCGGGGTTGTCGATCCACAAGGGTGTGTCCAGCGATACGCTGCGGATCAGTTCGATGATCTCCTCGCGGGAGAGCAGGCGGCGCAGCCGTACTTTCTGTGATTCGGCAGGCACATAGATGGTGGTCGAGTCGTTTTCGTACATCGGGCGCAGCACGTAGTACAGTTGCGGCTGCTTGGTGAAGGTTTCCTCGCGTACTGCCTCGATTCGGCACACGCCGGCACCCGGATGCATGACGATGTCGTTTTGCTTGTACATGAAAATCCCCCTAAAAAGAAAAATCGTGCAGTTACACAACCGGACTTATGTTCCGCTACGCAAACTGCACGTTGTTTATAAAGGTATTCTTTTGTACTCTCAGTATAGCATATTTTTTTGCAAAAAACAAACGAAAATTGCGAAAAAAATAAAAAAGCGAGCTGAAGGCTCGCTTTTTTGGCGGATTCTTAGTAGTTCTCGGCGTGGATCTCGAAGTAGCTCTTCGGATGAGCACAGGTGGGACACATCTCCGGTGCGTTGGTGCCCACGACAATGTGACCGCAGTTGCGGCATTCCCACACGCGCACGGCGCTCTTTTCGAATACCGCGGCAGTTTCGACGTTCTTCAGCAGGGCGCGGTAGCGTTCCTCGTGATGCTTCTCGATCGCGGCGACCAGACGGAATTTGCGGGCGAGCTCCGGGAAGCCTTCTTCCTCGGCGGTCTTGGCGAAGCCGTCGTACATATCGGTCCACTCGTAGTTTTCACCCTCAGCGGCGGCGGCGAGGTTCTCGGCGGTGCCCGCGATGCCCTGCAGCTCCTTAAACCACATTTTGGCGTGCTCTTTTTCGTTATCGGCTGTTTTTAAGAACAAGGCCGCGATCTGCTCGTAGCCTTCCTTTTTCGCGACAGACGCAAAATAGGTGTACTTGTTACGCGCCTGCGACTCGCCAGCGAAAGCGGCTTCTAAGTTTTTCTCGGTTTGTGTTCCGGCGTATTTGGACATAACTCTGACACTCCTTTTAGGTTTACTGTATATTCTCATTTTACAACAAAAACAGATA
>CAYZXC010000112.1:0-3887 GCA_964482275.1 uncultured Eubacteriales bacterium | reverse complement strand
GGTGATCGGTGTCGGCTATAAAATGGAGGGTAAACGATGAGTAAAAAAATCTTTCGCTCCATTATCGCCGTTGCAATGGTTGTGCTTTTGGCAAGCCTTTTTATCGCCAGCAGTTTTTTATACGATTATTTCCACAGGTCTCAGGTAACACAGCTTAAAGAAGAGCTTACCCTTGTTGCCGCCAGTGTGGATAAGGTCGGTACAAAGTACTTTGATAACTTTGATTCTTCCGTTTTTCGTTTTACTTTGGTTGGTGCTGACGGCGAGGTGCTCTATGACTCGCAGGCGAACTTAACAGAAATGGAAAATCACCTTGAGCGTGAAGAAATCGCCGAAGCGCTTAAAAACGGAAACGGCAGTAGCGCCAGATACTCCTCCACGCTGACCGAGCGTACTTTTTATGAAGCCACTCGCCTTGAAAACGGCAACGTACTCCGTATTTCCGTAAGTCAGATAACGGTTGGCGGCTTGATCCTCGGTATGCTCCCCGCCATTTGTGCTATTGTTTTGATCTCCGTTGCTGTGGCACTTGTGCTGTCGCACAAAATGGCGAAAAGCATCGTGAAACCGCTCGACGAGCTTGACCTTGAAAATCCTGCCGAAAACGAGACTTATGAGGAACTATCGCCTATCCTCACAAAAATCAACAGACAGCACAAGCAGATCACACGCCAGTTGCAGGAACTCCGCCAAAAATCCGATGAATTTGAACAGATCACCGCATCTATGAATGAAGGACTTGTTCTGCTTGATAAACAAGGCATGATAATCAGCATCAATGCCGCTGCTAAAAAACTGTTTGGTGCAGACAACACCACGATCGGCCGTAATTTTCTTACTATAGACCGCGGCGTTGATATGAGCCGGGCGATCGAAAAGGCGCTTGACGGTAAACACAGCGAATTTCGTGAAGAACGAAACGGCAACGAATATCAGTTTATCATTAACCGTACCGAGTCGGACGGCAAAACGGTCGGCATCGTTATTCTTTGCTTTGATGTGACGGAAACGGCTTTTGCCGAGCGTAACCGCAAGGAATTCACCGCAAATGTTTCTCACGAACTGAAAACACCGCTTCAATCCATTATCGGTAGTGCTGAGCTCCTTGAAAACGGTCTTGTAAAGCCGGAGGATACAAAACGTTTCGTCGGCAATATCAAGAACGAAGCAACAAGACTTGTTCTGCTTATCAACGATATTATCCGTCTTTCTCAGCTTGACGAGGACAGCGAGCCTGCCACCGAGTCGGTAGACCTCTATGAGGTGGCAAACGAAGTGATAGAGGCACTAACCGTTTCGGCAGCAAAGAAACAAGTAAGACTCCATTTGAACGGTGAAGCTTGTGTGATGAACGGCATCCGCCGATACCTGTACGAAATCATCTACAACCTTTGCGATAACGCTATCCGCTATAATAAGGACGGCGGCGAGATTACCGTTGATCTCAAAAACACAGCCGGCAACATTGTCCTTTCGGTAAGCGACACCGGTATCGGTATTCCCGCTGAGCATCAAGCCCGCATCTTTGAGCGCTTCTACCGTGTAGATAAGAGTCATTCCAAAGAAACCGGCGGTACCGGTCTCGGCCTTTCCATCGTAAAGCACGCCGTCGCCTACCACGGCGGTACGATCAAGCTCGATAGCAAGGTCGGAGAAGGGACGACCGTTACCGTTGAATTCTAAACACAAAAACGGTATCAGCATTTCTGCTGATACCGTTTTTATATGCTTGTTAACGCTTATTCCTGTGTCTCGTCCTTTTTACCGGAGAGCATCACATTGGTAAGGATACCCAGAATCAGTGCGCAGGCGATCGCCGTAAGCGTAACCTTGCCGATGGCCATAGCCATACCACCGATGCCGGAAATCAAAATGACCGAAACAACGAATACGTTTTTGTTGTCTTCCAGATCGACCTTTTGAATCATCTTCAGACCGGATACCGCGATAAAGCCATACAACGTCATACATACGCCGCCCATCACGCAACCGGGAATGGAATCCAGGAACGCTACGAACGGTGAAATGAAGGAAACCACAATTGACATAATAGCCGCGGCAGTAATCGTGACCACCGAAGCGTTACGCGTGATGGCAACGCAACCGACGGATTCACCGTAGGTGGTGTTGGGGCAACCGCCGAAGATGGCACCGACAACGGAACCGACGCCGTCGCCGAGCAACGTTCTGTGCAAGCCGGGTTCTTCCAACAGATCGGATTCAATAACCGAGGAAAGATTTTTGTGGTCAGCAATATGCTCCGCGAACACCACAAATGCGACAGGCACGTACGCCACCGCGATAGTTGCCACATAAGCCCAGTTAAACTCCTTGACACCGTCGATCGCCGTAAGGAAGGTAAACTCCGGCAACGCCACAAACGTGCTCAGGCCGATACCGTCTTTTGCAAGAGCGGCAAACGGAGCCAGATCCAAAATCATAAGTGCCTCATTACCGGTTTGCTGACCGATAAGCGTGAAAATCAGCGCCACAACATAACCGGCCAAAATACCGATGATAAACGGAATAAGACGAGCCATTTTCTTGCCGTAGGTAGAGCAAAGCACCACGACCGCCAAGGTGACCATTGCGCAGATGAAGGAGACCCAAGTGTTTGTCGACATCACAAAAGAACCGTTGGCATCCTGCGCGCCGTAGGAGAACACGTCCTTAATAGCCGCTCCGGCAAGAGAGAGCCCGATCAGCGCGACCGTCGGGCCGATAACCACGGCGGGCATCAGCTTATTGATCCAACCGACACCGACGAATTTGACAACGATCGCGATAACAACATACACCAGGCCGGCAAACAAGGCACCGATAATAAGGCCTAAATAGCCGAGCGACATCGAGGTGGCACCGGCAAAAGCCGCCAACATCGAACCGATGAACGCGAACGACGAGCCGAGAAAGACCGGACTCTTAAATTTGGTGAACAGCTGATACACCAATGTGCCGACACCGGCACCGAACAGCGCTGCCGAAGCAGTCATATCGTTACCAACGATAGCGGGTACCGCGATCGTCGCAGCCATAATAGCCAGCAATTGCTGAAATGCAAACACCAACAACTGCGTAAACTTCGGCTTGTCTTTGACTTGGAACACTAATTGCATTGAAAACCCCGTCCTTTCGATATAAAAATAAAAAAGATCTTGCCTCCGCAAGATCCCACAGCCCTTGTACCGCAACAAGTTGTGATGGTCTTGTCGGTAAGCACTATCCATAGTATACATAGTCCGACAAAATTCGTCAAGTGATTTTTATTACAAATTTGTGCCGATTACGGCCATACTATGTGTGGGTGGTGAAAGTATGGATAGAAAACAAAAAAAGAACAGAACGCACGCAGCGGATCCCGTAGCGGAAGCAACCAACAGCATGGTGACCGAGGGACGGGGTGAGATTCTGTCCGATATTCTCGGCAGCTACACCGGTACAGCTCTGGATGACCAAATACCGGAGCAGGACGCGGACGATCTGTAAGTGGTAAAAAAACGAAATATTTGCAATAATTAACACACATGTTTCCGGCGGACAAACTCATACTACTACTGCAAACGCAAGATGAAATACAGGCGGCAACGCCAAAATCGTTTTGAGGAGTGTAACGAAGTATGTCCAGCAAGAACAGCATGGTTCCCGAGGCTCGCGAAGGCCTCAACCGTTTCAAGATGGAAGCTGCCAACGAAGTTGGCGTAACTCTGAAGCAGGGTTACAACGGCGACCTGACCGCGAAACAGGCTGGTTCCATCGGCGGCCAGATGGTCAAAAAGATGATCCAGCAGTACGAGAACAACCTGAAATAAGTAAGGTTCTTCTGTAAGCAAACACCGCCGGAGGGCAATCGTCCTCCGGCGGTGTCGCTTTCTTACCAAATTTTCGAA
>CAYZXC010000111.1:0-3905 GCA_964482275.1 uncultured Eubacteriales bacterium | reverse complement strand
TTTCCAAAACGTGCACGCCCTCAATGGTACTGCCGCCGGGACTGCACACCGCCTCTCTGAGCGCTGCGGGATGCCTGCCGTCGTTCGCTGCCATCCGTCCCGCTCCGCACACGGTCTGCGCCACATACCGAAGCGCCTGATCCTGCGATAACCCGCACTCCACGCCGGCATCCGCCAGCGCCTCAATAAACAGGTACACAAACGCAGGCCCGCAACCGGAAACCGCACAGCCCGCGTCAATGAGCGCTTCGGGAATCTCGTCCAACTGTCCCGCCGCGCACAGCAATTCCGCAAACGCCGCCTTGTCCGCCTCGGATACCGCGCCGTTTGCCGTATATAAGATCATGCCCTCACCCATCGCGACCGGTGTGTTCGGCATAATGCGAATGACGGGATACTCACCAAACTCGTTTGCCAACCGCTCGGTGGTAACACCCGCCAGCATACTGACGAGCACCACCCGCTCCGTTAAGAGTGGCTTCAGTTCTGCCGCCACTGCCGACAGCATCTGCGGCTTCACACCCAAAAACACAAATCGGCTGTTTTGCACGACTGCCGCGTTATCCCCGACCGCACAACCGCATTTTTCGGAAAGTGCCGCCGCTTTGGCTGTATCACGGTCACACACGATCACCTGCGCGGGATCCACGCTCTTGCAAGCCGCCGCGGCCAACGCGCCGCCCATGTTACCGGCACCGATAAAACCCGCGATATACTTATGCATACTGGTCACATCCTATCTGATCTGTCCGTCACCGCGGATAACGTACTTATAGGTCGTCAGCTCGCGCAGGCCCATCGGCCCGCGCGCGTGCAGCTTCTGCGTGGAAATACCGATCTCACAGCCGAGCCCGAACTCGCCGCCGTCGGTAAACCGCGTCGACGCGTTGACATACACCGCCGCACTGTCCACCGCCGCGGTGAACCTTGCCGCCACCTCCGCGTTTTCCGTGACGATCGCGTCGCTGTGACCGGTGGAATGCTCCGCAATATGCGCGATCGCCGCGTCGACGTCATCCACCACGCCGACCGCCAGAATATAATCCAAAAACTCCGTATCAAAATCGCGTTCGCCGGCGGGCGTGCCGTCGATGATCGCCGCCGCTCGGCCGTCCACGCGCAGCTCCACGCGGTCGGTTAGCCGCTCACGCAGCTTCGGCAGAAACTCGGCGGCGATGTCCGCGTGCACCAAGCACACCTCTTCGGCGTTGCACACCGACGGACGGCTGGTCTTCGCATTTTCAATAATATTCAGCGCCTTATCCGTATCGGCGTCTTTATCCACGTACACGTGGCAGATACCGGTACCGGTCTCAATACACGGCACCAGCGCATTCTCCACGCAGGCGCGGATGAGTCCCGCACCGCCGCGCGGGATCAGCAGATCCACCAGTCCCACCGCCGTCATCAGTTCGGTAGCACTGGCACGGGTGGTATCCTGTACCAGCTGGATCATCGCTTCGGGAAGCCCCACGCGGCGCAAGCCGTCGTGCAGAGCGTCCACGATCGCCTGTGACGAACGGAACGCCTCTTTACCGCCGCGCAGCACGCACACGTTGCCGCTTTTGAACGCCAGCACCGCCGCGTCCGAGGTCACGTTCGGGCGACTTTCATAGATCATCGCCGTGACCCCCATCGGTACGCTGACCTTTTCGATCACCAACCCGTTTTCACGGTCGATGCGTTCGATCACCCGACCGACCGGATCGGGTAACGCCGCTACCTCACGGATACCGTCCGCCATACCGGCGATACGCTCCGCCGTGAGCGCCAACCGATCCACCATCACGGCAGACAACGAGTCCTTGGCAGCCTGCACGTCCAGCGCATTTGCCGCCAGAATGGAGTCGGTATGTTCGATCAGCGCCTCTGCCATCGCATAAAGCGCTTCGTTCTTTTTCTCAGTCGTCAACAGCACCGCCTGTGAACAGGCCTGCTTTGCCGCCGTCAGGATCTCCTGTGTCGTCACACCGACACCTTCTTCCCGCAAAAGCGCGTGCCGATCGCTTTACCGGCAACGATATCGTATAACCGTTCCGGATTCTCTCCGTTGGTGATCACCATATCAATGCCCGCCTCGGTCGCGATGCGCGCCGCGTGCAGCTTGGTCGCCATACCGCCGGTGCCGAGCTTCGAGCCCGCGCCGCCGGCAAGTGCCATCACCTCGTTGCTCAGCTCATCCACCAACGGGATCAGCCGCGCGTCCGGATGGGTGTGCGGATCGGCGTCGTACAAACCGTCAATATCCGACAGCAGCACCAGCAGGTCGGCACCCGCGTTCACCGCCACGATCGCACCCAGCGTGTCGTTGTCACCGATGCTGATCTCCTCGGTCGAGACCGTGTCGTTTTCATTGATGATCGGCAGTGCCTCCAGCTCTAACAGACGGAACAAGGTCCGGTGGAAATTCGCACGCCGCTTCTCGTCGTTCAGATCATCTCCCGTCAGCAGGATCTGCGCGACGGTGTGGTTGTATTCTGCAAACAATTTATCGTAGGTATACATCAGTTCACACTGACCGACTGCGGCGGCAGCCTGCTTGGTCGCCATATCGGTCGGGCGCTCTTTCAGCGACAGCTTACCGACGCCCATACCGATCGCACCGGACGATACGAGCACGATCTCGTGTCCGGCGTTTTTCAGATCACTCATCACCTTACACAGCTGCTCCACGCGGCGGATATTGATATGCCCCGTCGCGTGTGCCAGTGTGGAGGTGCCTACCTTTATAACAATACGCATTGTGATTTCCCTCGCTTTATCCGACCTCAACCTCAAGTTGTTCTTCCGCCTGTTCGCTTGCGTGCAGCTGCGTCTGGATCGCATCGATCAGCGCCGCCACGTCGGAAAACGCCTTATCCGATGCGTCCGCATACGGCTCCAGCGTGGACAGGATCGTCAGTACGTACGGCTGCGGCGCGTACACGATCGCCGCGTCGTGGTAGGCCTGACTGCCCTGCTCCCCGTACTTGTGTGCCACCTCGTAGGTGTCACCGAGCGCATCCGCCAGCATCCCCCCGACCGTTGTGGAGGTCAGCCAGCTTCTCAGCATCTCGGCATTCTCGCCGCCCTGCTCGATGTACCGTGCAATATCCTCAAAATACAAGCCGGCATCGCGCGCCGACAAATACCCGAAGCGCGGCTTCGGGAATACCAAGGTCAGGTTGTTCGCCGCGTTGGAACGAATGCCAAGCACTGCGGCGTAGTCGTTAAAGCCGGCAAACCCAAACTCCGCGTTCAGCATATAGTACGCCGTGTTATCGCTGTAACGGATCGCGTACTCCATCAGCTCCTTAACGGTAAACTCCGTGCCGATCGGCTGTGCGTCAATATGACTGGAGCCACCCTGCTTTTTGGTCATCGTGAGCGTCTTCGTCAGATCCGCACCCGACTCCAACAGATATTTCACGTACGGCGCCTTGATGACACTCGCGGTCTGGTAGATCTCATCCGCACGGAACTCGATGCTGTAGCCGTTCTCCAGGTCCTTATAATAGAAGGACAGCGTGTTCTTGTACGGACTGCACACGCTCTTCAGCCGCGACAGCAATTCGGGATCCACCTGCTTGCCGTCCGGACAGTTGACCAACAACAGACCGGACGCCTCCGCCTTTTGCGTGGTGGTCGGCGTTCTGGTCGTGGTGGTCGTCGGAACGGTGGTCGTGGTGGTGCCGGTCGTTTCGGTATCTCCGCCGCCCGTACCGCCGCAGCCGCTGCACAGCAGTGCCACGCACACCAGCAAACAACCTATCCGCACTCCGTATTTTTTCATACAAAACGCCGCCTTTCTTTGCAAAACAAACAACCCAGTCAGGTGTTTCTATTCCTATTTTTCGGTCAGATTGCTGATACCTGACCGAAAAACTTTACCGGTTTTTGAAAAAACTTGAAAAAAATATAAAAAA
>CAYZXC010000110.1:0-3956 GCA_964482275.1 uncultured Eubacteriales bacterium | reverse complement strand
CAATAACGTTGATGACGACCAGCACGATCAGACACTTTTTCATAGCACTATCTCCTCTCCCTCAACCGTCGAAAAAAATCCTGTAACAGCGCCGCACACTCTTCCTGTAATACACCGCCGGTAAACTCCGGCTGATGGTTGTACGGCAGATCAAATAGATTCGTCAGCGACCCGCAGGAGCCCGCCTTCGGATCGGCGGTGCCGTATACCACGCGGTCAAGCCGCGCGTTGATGATGGCACCCGCGCACATCGGGCAGGGCTCCAGTGTTACATATAAAGTACAGCCCGAAAGCCGCCAACCGCCAAGCGCACGGCACGCGGCGTTTATCGCCTCGATCTCGGCGTGTGCGAGCGCATTTTTTTGGAGCTCACGCCGATTACGCCCCACCGAAATGAGTTGATCTCCTTTGACGATCACCGCACCGACCGGCACCTCGCCCTCGGCGGCGGCTTCGGCGGCGGCTTCCAATGCACGTTGCATCCAATCTCTGTCCGTCATGCCTGCCCACTTCCTATACTGTAAAACAACGTCGCCAGCATCGCGATCAGTGCCAGCACCATCGCAGGGGACGACAACAGCTTGCCCACTCGCTCGCGCACCCGAAACAGCGAGATACCGTTGCCCACCGGCTTCAAGTAACCGGGACGGCGGAGTACCGTGAGCACAACAGCACCCATTGCCGCTACCGACAACAGCGTCACACTGTTGATCGCGGCCTTGTTGTCGGGATAGCATTTGCCGAAAAAGCTCAGCAGCACCGACATCAGGTTGTTCGCAAAATGCAGCAGCACTGCCGGCCAGATGCTGTCGGTCTGCACCACCAAATACCCCATTGCCAGTCCCAAGATAAGAGCGAACGGGATCTGCAGCACATTGCCGTGGAATAAGCCAAACAGCACGGCGGACAGCACCACGGCGAGTCCGTCACCGTGCACGCGCAGAGCGCCGAGAATGTAGCCGCGGAAGATCATTTCCTCGATCAATGCGGGCAGAATGGCGGTGGACAGGATGTTGAGCGCTAAGCTGATCAGCGTCGGTTGCAGCGTATCCGGCATTTCCGGTTCGGGGATGCCGAACAGCGAAAGCCAACTCATCAGCCCGCTTGCCGCAATGTTGGCAACGATCGCGACCGCCATGCCGCCAAGCACACCGGCAACCATCATACCGCCGCCGACGCGCGCCGACGGAAACGGATTCCGGCGGTGACCGCTTATCAGCGCGACCGCCACAGCCGGTACCGCCAGACACAGCAAATATACGATCATATTGAGCAACATATACCCCTCATAGGTATCCGCCAACGCCAATAATCCGGACAACAGACCGAACTGCACGGCAACCGTCAGCGCAAGCTCCGTTGCCATCATTGCCAAGAGGATCAGCGCGACGAAGGTGCTGCTTTTTTTAAGCTTCTGTGTTTCCGCTTGCAACGGTGTTATGTAATACGAATATCCCGGCTGCGCCATACGCCCCGCTCCTTTCGATGATCTTTGTTACAGTATACAGCAAAACGGCGGCCGACGCAATAAATTTTGCCAAAACCCGAAAAAAACAAAAAAACGGTTGCCATTATCGCAAAAATCAAGTAAAATGAGTTCATTATTACACAAGGGAACGATGAATATGAACAAAATTCAAATGACTACCCCGCTCGTCGAGATGGACGGCGACGAAATGACCCGCATTCTGTGGCAGGCGATCAAAGAAAAGCTCCTGCTGCCGTTTGTCGATCTGAAATGCGAATACTATGACCTCGGTCTGCCGTACCGCGATCAGACCAACGATCAGGTCACGGTGGATGCGGCGAATGCCATTAAAAAATACGGTGTCGGCGTCAAATGCGCCACCATCACCCCCAACGCACAGCGCGTGGAGGAATATAAACTGAAAGAAATGTGGAAGAGCCCCAACGGTACGCTCCGCGCGATGCTGGACGGCACCGTGTTCCGCGCTCCGGTGGTGGTCAAGGGCATCAAGCCCAGCGTATCCACGTGGGAGAAACCCATCGTGCTCGCGCGTCACGCGTACGGCGATGTGTACAAGAACTCCGAGCTGTATGTGGACGGTGCCGCCAAAGCCGAACTGCTCGTCACCTATCCGGACGGCCGCACCGAAACCAAGCTTATTCACGATTTTGACGGCAGCGGTATCATTCAGGGCGTGCACAACACCGATAAATCCATCGCGAGCTTTGCCCGCGCCTGCTTCAACTACGCACTGTCGTTAAAGCAGGATCTGTGGTTCTCCACCAAGGATACCATCTCCAAGATTTACGATCATCGGTTCAAGGATATCTTCGCCGAGATCTACGAGGCCGAGTACAAGAAAGCGTTTGAAGCCGCCGGCATCGAGTATTTCTACACGCTCATTGACGACGCCGTCGCACGCGTCATCCGCTCCAAGGGCGGTTTCATCTGGGCGTGCAAAAACTACGACGGCGACGTGATGAGCGATATGGTCGCCACCGCGTTCGGCTCGCTCGCTATGATGACCAGTGTGCTCGTCTCCCCCGACGGCAAGTACGAGTACGAGGCGGCGCACGGAACCGTCACCCGCCACTATTACAAGCATTTGAAAGGTGAGGAGACCTCCACCAACTCGGTCGCCACCATCTTCGCGTGGTCGGGTGCGCTGCGCAAGCGCGGCGAGCTGGACGACCTGCCGGAGCTGTGCGCGTTCGCCGACCGTCTGGAAGCCGCCACCCTCGGCACCATTGAGGACGGCATTATGACCGGTGACTTGTATCTCCTGTCCACGCTCGAAAACAAGAAAAAAGTCAATTCCTTGGAATTTTTGGATGCCATTGCGAAAAAACTCGCTTGACATCCTCAACATTTCGTGCTACAATACACACCGTTAAACAAGGGGTGCTGAGCAATCGGCTGAGAGGAAGTTCGCTTCTAACCCTGTGACCTGATCCGGATAATACCGGCGTAGGAATGTTTACGAAAAAGCAGCGGTTAAAGCGCGCAAACATCTGCCTTTTTTGACATCCTATCCGTATTTTTCGGATAGGATGTTTCTATTTTAAAAAAAGGAGTTGTCAAAAATGTCTGACCGCAAATCATCCGTTTACCGTCTTACCGAAAGTGCGATCTTACTTAGCATCGCTGCCGTTCTGAGTGTTGTCAAGATCGTGGATATGCCGTACGGCGGCAGTGTTACCGCTTTCAGTATGCTGCCGCTTTTGGTGATCGCCTACCGCCACGGCACGCGTTGGGGGTTGTTCACCGCGTTTACCTACAGCCTCATTCAGCTGCTTTTAGGGCTGGATAATTTTTCCTACGCCACCTCGTTTTTGGCGGTGGTGATGATCGCGCTGTTCGATTATCTGCTCGCGTTTTTCGCGTTGGGACTCGGCGGCGTGTTCCGCAAAAACCTGCCGCAGGGGGCGGCGCTGAGCCTTGCGGCGGTCGTATCCGGTATCCTGCGCTATCTGTGCCACGTGATCTCCGGCTGTACGGTCTGGGCGGGCTTGTCCGTTCCCACCGCCGAGGCACTGGTCTACTCACTGTCGTATAACGCGACGTATATGATTCCTGAGATCGTCATTTTGGTGCTCGGTGCCGTGTATGTGTCCCGCCTGCTGTCGCTGGACGGCGTGGGTGTTTCCCGTGCGACGGTACGCAAAAGCAGTGCCGTACCCACCGCGACGGTGCTCACCGTTGTTGCTAACACGGTACTGCTTGCTGTCATCGTAGGTATCATCGTGTATATCGCGCCGTTCTTGCAGAATGCCGACAGCGGCGAGCTGTTTTTACTGGGCCTGTCCACCGTAAACTGGGCGGGCGTGGGCGTGTTCGCCCTCGCCGGCACATGGGTATACCTGTTACTCGACCTTATTTCCGCAAAACTGACCTTAGCGAAAAAATAAACACCCCCATCAGAAAGGGCTCCATTGGACTGTATCCCTAAAAACAGACATTGAAAGAAAAGACCCCCTGTTGTAGAATT
>CAYZXC010000109.1:0-4046 GCA_964482275.1 uncultured Eubacteriales bacterium | reverse complement strand
GCATTTCGCGAAACGATTTGAGTTATGATGATACAAAGCGTCGGTTGAAACGGCGCTGGTTATAGTTCGTAACGCCCAAAACAATGAGCACCGCCTATTGGCGGTGCTTTTCCTTTCTCCAAAATTCATTCTTGTGCTTTTTGCTATATCGTGGTATACTAATGGCAATTTGAGTGTAAGGGGTTCTTTTAACGGAAAGCAACACATATCGAATCAAAGGATTGATAGTATGAAGATCACCTTTCTCGGCACGGCTGCCGCTGAGGGATTTCCCGCTGTATTTTGCAACTGTGAGTATTGCAAGGAAGCCCGCCAGTCCGGCGGTAAGAACATTCGCACACGCTCGCAAACACTGATCGATGATAAGTTGCTGATCGATCTGCCTGCCGATACCTATTCTCATTTCCTGCATAACGGCATAGAGGGCGATACCATAAGGTATCTGTTAGTCACGCATTCGCATTCCGATCATTTTTATCCCAATGAGTTGTTTATGCGTCAGGATGTGTATGCTCACAATATGCGGGCTCCGTCTTTGCAGGTCGTTTGCGGAACAGGCGCTAAAGAAAAAATGGCATCGGTGCAAAACCTCTTACCGCAAGATTTGGACGTGCGTGTTCTGTCGCCGTTTGAGTCTGTCACGCTTGGCAATTATACGGTTACCGCCCTACCTGCCAGACATATGGAGGGTGATGGCGCGTTATTCTATATCATTCAAGGCGATAAGACGCTGTTGTATGCGCACGACACAGGCTTCTTTTTTGACGAGGTCTTTGATTTTCTGAAGGATCAGCAAGTCGTTTTTGATGCGGTAAGCTTGGACTGCACCAACATCGACATTCCCATAACCGATGAGGGAACGCATATGGGATTGCCGAATATTCAACGGCTGATTACCAAATTATCTTCGATCGGTGCGGTTACGGATAAGACGTTGAAAATTATCAATCACTTCTCCCATAATGGTAACCCGTTGCACGAGGTGCTGGAAGAACGGGTAAAAGAGCTTTGCTACGAAGTGGCATTTGACGGCAAAGTTGTGGAGATTTAAGTGAAAAAGACCGCCGGAAGGCGGTCTTTTTGAGGTGTTGACTATGAACATTATTCTGATCGGTATGCCGGGATGCGGCAAAAGCACCCTTGGCGTTTTATTGGCAAAAACGCTGCTGATGGATTTTATCGATACCGATCTGCTGATACAACGCGAACACGGTTGCAGCTTGTGTGAATTGATCCAAACGCACGGCTTAGAGAGCTTTAAGAAGATCGAAAACAAGACACTGAGTAGTTTTCACGGTGATAATTACGTTGTGGCTACCGGCGGTAGCGCGATCTATGGCGAAGAAGCGATGCGAAATCTCAAAAAGACCGGCAAGGTAATTTATTTAAAGCTCTCCCCTACTGACATTTCCCACCGCATCCAAAACATCACCACACGCGGGATTGCGATGCCGGAGGGCTGTACCATTGAGCAATTATACGCCGAGCGGGCACCGCTGTACGAGCAGTACGCCGATATTACGGTCGATTGTACCGGTCTGTGTGCGGAAGAATGTGTCCAAAAGATCGTTGATTGCACGCGGTAGGTGTGGTTAGGAGTGGTCACTATGATTCAAAACTACATATTTGATTTTGGAAACGTATTGGCGCGTTTTGATCCGGATGAGCTGACAGCGGTTCATATCAAAGACGCGGACACCCGAAAAGCGGTGAGCAACGTCGTGTTTGACCGCCTGTATTGGGATCGGTTGGATAACGGTACTATTACCGATAACGAGGTAAAAACCGGTATTTGCGGCCGTTTGCCGAAGGAATTGCACGCAAGTGCCTGTCGTGTGTACGATGATTGGATCAAATCGATGCCGCCGATCGACGGTATGCGGGAACTGGTAGCCGATATCAAAGCACGCGGTGGTAAGCTGTATTTGCTATCCAATATCAGCATCGGCTTTTCTAAAACGTACGATGTAAACCCCTATGTAAAAGAGCTCTTTCCGCTGTTTGACGGTCTGGTTTTCTCCGGACCGATCGGGTTAGCAAAACCGGATCGCGCGATCTATGAGCATTTGCTCAGTCGCTTTGACTTAAAAGCCGACGAGTGCGTATTTATCGATGATAACGTGAGCAACATCGCCGCCGCAAAGACAGTCGGCATCCACGGCTATCTGTTTAACGGCGATGTGGAAGCTTTACGAAAAACACTGCTGCGGGAGGACTCGTAATGTTATCCAATCTGCACACTCACACGAACCTTTGTGATGGCAAAAACACGGCAGAAGAAGTCGTCCTCGCTGCGATCGACAAAGGGTTTTCCTCGATCGGTTTTTCCGGACACGGTTATACCGATTTTGATCTGTCATACTGTATGAGCGATATGAACGGGTATATTGCTGCCGTGCGCGACCTGCGCGAGCGTTATCGCGACAAGATCGAGATCTATCTCGGTGTGGAAGAAGACGCCGGCTATGCCCTCTCCAACCGTACGGATTTTGATTACATCATCGGCTCCTCTCATTACCTTTGTGTGGACGATCAGTATTATGCGATCGATTGCTCTCACGATGGTTTCAAACGCTGTGTTGAGGTGTTTGAGGACGATTACGTAAAATTGGCTGATACCTATTACCGCACGTTTTGTGAGTATATCCTCACACGAAAGCCGGATATTATCGGGCATTTTGATCTTATCACCAAATATGACGAGCTCGAAGCCTCACAGTTTTTGACGGATGCCGCCTATCAAAAATTGGCGGCCCAGTATCTAAAAGAAGCGCTGAAAAGCGATTGCTTTTTTGAGGTAAATACCGGTGCGATCGCACGCGGATACCGCACCGCCCCCTACCCCAGCGCGGAGCTGCTGCATATTCTTAAAGAAAACGGCGGAAAGTTGGTGTTATCCTCTGACTGTCACGCGGCAGATAAGCTGGACCATTTCTTCACAGAGGCCAGAGCAATGCTGCGTGATATCGGTTTTGAATATGTGTACGCCCTGTCAAAAGGTGCGTTCGTTAAAGATTACCTGTAAGCAAAAACACCGAGGATCATTCCTCGGTGTTTTTTATGTGTTTCAGCAAGGCGGTACATCCGTCGTAGATCTGCTCAAATACCGCTTCAAAGCGGCCGCTGTACCAGGGATCTTCGATATCGCCCGGCGTATCGGTAAAATCCAATAAACGGTATACCTTTCCCTTAGGATCGTCGCCAATGATGCGCATCAGACGAGGAAGATTGTACTCCTCCATCACAACGATATAATCAAACCGATCGTAATCCTCCACTGTGATCTGACGCGCGCGGTGACCTCCGAACGAGATCCCGTGGCGGCGCAAGGTGTCTGCCGCTTTGGGGTAAATGGGATTTCCGATCTCCTCACGGGATACCGCCTTGGATTCGGTGTAAAGGTTCTCCCCTTTTGCCAAATGCTTGAAAACGAATTCTGCCATCGGCGAACGGCATATGTTGCCGTGGCACAAAAATAATACTGACTTCATCCGGACACCGCCTTTTCCTTATTATAAAATCCTCCGCTTTGGATGTCAATCGAGAAACCTACAAAATTTTTAAATTTCCACTTGACAAATACTTTCCTTTTGTGTATTATAATAATCAGTTAGCATATGCTAACTGATTGACAGAACCTTTTCATACCTTACCTCAAATTGCTCTTACGGAAAAATGCTCTTGTGAATTCCTCACAAGAGCATTTTTCTTTTCTTTTTACAGTGCGTTTAATACTATACGACCGTCTTCGACAGACAGCGCGATACCGCTGATCGTGGCATTGCGTTGTTCAACGATCAGTGACGCGATCGTGTCCTCCACCTCGCGGCGAACGGCATTGCGCAGGTCGCGCGCACCACGTTTGCCGCCGTGCGCGTTATCCGCCAAGCACGCCGGCACCTCTGCCGACCAAGTGAAGTGTATCCCCCGTTCGGCAAGGGGTGCTACAAGTTCATTCAACATCAAGACGGCGATCCGCTCGTAATCAGCTTTGCTTAACGGATCAAAATACACGATCTCATCCACACGGCTGATAAACTCCGGAC
>CAYZXC010000108.1:0-4054 GCA_964482275.1 uncultured Eubacteriales bacterium | reverse complement strand
ACACGGCGGGCGAAAAGGAATACGAGATCCGTCTCGCGCGCAAAGACGGTGTGCCCATCAACGAATCGGTGCAAAAAGAAATCATTGAAGTGCGCGACGCGTTGGGACTGACGCAGTACACCTTCCCCTGGGAACAATAAGAACGGAAAAAAGCAGGGATGCCGAAACGGAGCGCTCCGAACGGCATCCCTGCTTTTGCGTTATACTGTTATAATTTTGAAGAATAGCGGGCTTTTTTGACCGGGCGGCCGAGTTCACCGTGCTCAAAATTGCGTTTTAACCACGCGATCGACAGTGGCAGCCACTCGGCAAGGGCGGGATCGAGCCAATTATCGTCTTCGCGGCAGCAGGTATCGTCTGCCGCGGAATAGCCGTGCGTTGCGTGCGAGAACACGTGCAGTTCAAACGGCACGTCGTTTGCATCGAGCGCCGCGGCAAACCGGAGCGAATCGCGCACCGGCACTGCCTCGTCCGCCACGCCGTGCGTGATAAAGGCGGGCGGTGTGTCCTTGTTCACGGCTAAGTGCAGGTTGAGCTTTTGATAAATAGCGGGATCGTCGGGGTTGCCGGAAATGCGTGGATAATCGCCCACGTTTTCCATCCACGAGGTGGAGATCACCGGATAGCCCAAAATCAGCAGATCGGGGCGCAGCTCGCGGTCCTTGGCACCGCAGGCTTTCAGCACCGCTTCGTCGTTCCAGTAGACCCCGATCGAGGCGGTTAAATGCCCGCCTGCCGAAAAACCGCACACGGCGATCTTATCGGGCAGGACGTTCAGCGCTTCAGCGTTGTCGCGCACGTATTTGATCGTCGTGCCGAGATCGATCAGCGAGGTGGGGAATACCGCTTTTTTGCCGACGGTGTAGCGTAACAGAAACACCTGAAACCCCGCCGCTGCGTATTTGAGCGCGATCGGCTCCGCTTCGCGGTCGGAGCAGTACTGATACCCGCCGCCCGGACAAACGATGACGGCGGGGCGCGCCGCGTTCAGATACGACGTTTCGGGGGAACGTTCGGTGATAAACGTATCCAGCCGTACGGTTTGATCGTCTGAAAAATATTCGATAAAGTGTTTCATTATCAACACTCCTTTTCCGTATATATTTCTATATAGCATAACACAAGCCGAATGGCAAGTGCAAGTTTTTCGGCCGCCGTTTGTGCCGAAACCTCTTGCAAAGCGACGAAAAAGGTGATATGGTAGATTTGTCAAGTAATTTGCCGAAAAAGGAGCGTGCGTACCGTGAAGATCATTCGTACGAAAAATTATGAAGAAATGAGTCTGGAGGCTGCCAAGGTTCTGGCGGCGCAGATCGTATTAAAACCGAATTCCGTGCTGGGACTGGCGACCGGTTCGTCCCCGATCGGGCTGTACAACAAGCTGGTGGAGTGGAACGAGAAAGGGCTTCTCGATTTCTCCGAGATCCGCTCGGTCAATCTGGACGAATATTGCGGGCTGGACGGCGAGAACGACCAGAGCTACCGCTATTTTATGGATACGAACCTGTTCAACCGTGTGAACATCGACAAGGCGAACACCAACGTCCCCAACGGCAAGGCGGCGGACTACGCGGCAGAGGGCGCACGGTACGATGAATTGATCGCGTCGCTCGGCGGCATTGATATTCAGCTACTTGGCATCGGCCCCGATGGACATATCGGCTTCAACGAGCCGGATGAGTTTTTCACCAAGGAGACCCACGTGGTGGATCTTGATCCCAGCACCATCGAAGCGAACTCCCGCTTCTTCGCATCGGCGGACGACGTGCCGCGTCAGGCGGTGACGATGGGTATGGGCGGCATTATGGGCGCGAAAAAGGTGCTGCTCATCGCCAGCGGTGCGTCCAAGAAAGAGATCTTGGAAAAGGCACTGTTCGGCCCGATCACGCCGGAGGTACCGGCATCGCTGTTGCAGCTGCACCCCGATCTGACCGTCGTGTGCGCGGTGGATTGATAGGTGCCGTTTTGCGGCAGGGATTTATCCGTTCCGATGGGGTGGCGTATCGCCACCCCTATTTATTTAATGGCTTGACAGAACGGATCAAGTAATATATAATAGGTCTGTTAATCCGAAAGGAGATTGTGAGAATGGCGAAAGAAACCATCGTTACCAAAGAGGGCTTGTTAAAATTAGAGCAGGAACTCGAAGAACTGAAAACCATACGCCGCAAGGAAGTTGCCGAGAAGATCAAGGTAGCCCGCGGCTTCGGTGACCTGTCGGAAAACAGTGAGTACGACGAAGCGAAAAACGAGCAGGCGATCGTCGAAGGACGTATTGCCGATTTGGAAAATCAACTCAAACACGTTCGCATTCTGGACGAGAACGACCTCGGCACTGAAAACGTGCACGTTGGTTCCTCCGTCACGGTGCGTCTCAAAGGCAAGAAGACCGATGTGACCTACACCATTGTCGGTTCCACCGAGGCAGACCCCCTAGGCGGCCGCATTTCGGATGAGTCACCCATCGGCAAGGCTCTCTTAGGCCACGCGGAGGGCGATGTCGTCGAGGTGGAGACCCCCGGCGGCGAGATCACGCTGACGATCCAGAAGATCGCGAAATAACGGCGAAAGCGTACAGATGCGGGTGGGGTTGATCCCGCCCGCTTTTTTTGAAAGTGAGGAAGTCAATATGAGTGAACAACCGGAAATGACCGTAGAACAGTTATCTGAATTGTTGCAGGTGCGCCGTGATAAGCTCAAAGCCCTGTGCGAGAGCGGTCAGAATCCGTATGAGGTCACCAAGTACGAGGTGACCGCCTATACCGACGAGGCGCGTGCCGAATACGAGGAAAAGGAAGCCGCGTACATTGCCGCGAACGGTCAGCCCGAAGAGGGGCAGAGCATCCAGTTGGAGAAGCCCATCGAGGTGTCGATCGCGGGTCGTATGATGAGCCGCCGTATTATGGGTAAGGCGAGCTTCCTTGATCTGCACGATGCGAACGGCCGTATTCAGGTGTATGTCAGCCGCGGCGATGTTGGCGAGGAGGTATACGCCGGCTTCAAGAAATGGGATATCGGCGACATTATCGGCCTGACCGGTTTCGTGTTCCGCACCAAGATGGGCGAGGTGTCGGTGCACGCGACTTCGATCAAGCTGTTGTCGAAGTCCCTGCGTCCGTTGCCCGAAAAGTTCCACGGACTCAAGGATACCGATACCCGGTTCCGTCAACGTTATCTGGATCTCATCGTCAATCCCGAAGTCAAGCGCAATTTTGCGATCCGCTCGCAGTTTATCAAGTTTATGCGCAATTATCTGGACAGCAGACGCTACATCGAGGTCGAAACGCCGGTGCTGAACACCATCGCTGGCGGTGCTTCTGCCCGCCCGTTTATCACCCATCACAACACGTTGGATCTGGATATGTATATGCGCATTGCCACCGAGCTGCCGCTTAAGCGCTTGATCGTCGGCGGTATGGATCGCGTGTATGAGATTGGCCGTATCTTCCGTAACGAGGGTATGGATACCAAGCACAATCCCGAATTCACCACCGTGGAACTGTACGAAGCCTATGCAGATTTCCACGATATGATGGATATTGCCGAAGGCATTTTGTCGGGTTCCGCGAAAGAGATTTTGGGCACCTACGAGGTCGAATGGCAGGGCGAGAAGATCGACCTGACCCCCGGCTGGCGCCGCCTGACGATGGTCGATGCGGTCAAGGAATACGTCGGCATTGATTTCGGTGCCATCACCGACGATGCTGAAGCGGTTGCCGCCGCCGAGGCAAAGGGCGTTGAACTGGCGGAAGCCGCCGAGCGCACCTGGGGTAACGCGCTGTACGCGTGCTTCGATCAGCGCGTGGAGGAAAAGCTGATCCAACCGACCTTTATCACGATGTATCCGGTGGAAGTATCGCCGCTGACGAAGGCATCTCCCGCCGATCCGCGTCTGACTGAGCGTTTCGAGTTGTTCGTGTGCCACTCAGAGCTCGCCAACGCCTATTCCGAGCTCAACGATCCGTTGGATCAGCGCGAGCGGTTTATGAAACAGGTCGAGCAGCGCGAACGCGGCGACGACGAGACCGAAATGCTGGACGAGGATTTCCTCACC
>CAYZXC010000107.1:0-4155 GCA_964482275.1 uncultured Eubacteriales bacterium | reverse complement strand
CCCTTTCGGAGCGATCATCATAACCTTCACGTTTTTCGGGGGCTTGATGCAGCCGAAGTGGATGTTAAAACCGTGCGCAAACGCCAAGGTCTTACCCTCTGTCAGGTTGGGCTCGATGCTTTCTTTGTAGAGCTTTGCCTGCTTCTCATCGTTGATGAGGATCATGATGATATCGGCTGCCTTTGCGGCGTCAGCGGAAGTCATGACCTTAAGGCCCTGCACCTCAGCTTTCGCCCAGCTCTTGCTGCCCTCGTACAGACCGACGACGACATCCACGCCGCTGTCCTTTAAGTTGAGCGCGTGAGCGTGACCCTGCGAGCCGTAGCCGATGATGGCAACGGTCTTGCCTGCGAGCTTCTGCAGATCGCAATCCTGCTGATAAAAGATTCTGTTCATAGTGATTACCTCTTTCTTATAAATTCGTTACTCGTTGAATGGTGACCGCACCGCGTTCCAGCGACACGACACCCGTCCGACAAATTTCCAAAATGGTGAAATCCTTCATCAGATCGAGGAAATTATCGATCTTGCGGCTCTCACCGACCATCTGAATGATCATGGCATCCTTGGTATAGTCCACGATCTTGCCCTCGTACGCATCTGAGGCGGCGCGGATCTCGCTCTGGTTCTCCGGCGAATGCTCGACTTTAATGAGCAATAATTCGCGGCTGACCGTTTCCAGCGGATCCAACTCCACAACGGAACGCACGTCCGGCAGCTTGTACAGCTGATTGATCAGCTGTTGTTTGTTGACCTCGTCACCCTCCGACTGGACGGTGATACGGGAGAAATCCGCCGACTCCGTCTCGCTCACGGTCAGCGAGCTGATGTTGAACTGACGGCGACGGAACATACTGGTGACTCGGTTGAGAACACCAAACTGGTTGTTGACCAGAATGGCTACGGTAAATCGGTTCATATCAGTCACCTATCCTTACTATGATATCGTCCATCGATCCGCCGGGCGGCAGCATCGGGAGAACGAACTCATCTTTATCGACGAAACATTCCACAACGCACGGGCCGTCTGTGGAAAACGCCTCACCGAGCGCACGGTCAAGCTCGTCCAACGTGGTGGCGCGCAAACCCTTGGCACCGAACGCCTCTGCCAATTTGACGAAGTCGGTTTTGCGGTCAAGCACCGTGTTGGAGTAATGCTTATCGAAGAACAGCGTCTGCCACTGACGCACCATACCGAGCACTCCGTTGTTAAGCAACAGGATCACGAGCGGAACGTTCTGCGATACGGCGGTAGCAAGCTCATTGAGGCACATCCCGAAGCTGCCGTCGCCGGTAACCAGCACCGTTCGTTCGCCGGTGCCCATCTGAGCACCGATCGCAGCACCCAGTCCGAAGCCCATCGTGCCCAAGCCGCCGCTGGAAATAAACCGACGGTCATGTCGGAACTTGGCGTGTTGTGCTGTCCACATCTGATGTTGACCTACATCGGTCGCGATCGGCGTGTTCTCGCCCAAATGACGATTCAGCACGTTCAATACCGCACGCGGTGTCATACCCTCGCGGTTATCCGCAGAGGCTTCCTCCTCGCGGCGGAACTCAGCGATTTTCTCCTGCCACTTCGGCCGCTCCTGTTTCTCAATAAGCGGCAACAGCTTTTGCAGCGTCTTTTTCACGTCACCGCGAAGTCCGTGAGTCGCCTCGACCGTCTTGGACAGCTCGGCGCCGTCAATATCAATATGAACGATCTTCGCGCCCCTTGCAAACTTCGCGCGGTTACCGGTCACGCGGTCGTTGAAACGAACGCCGAGCGCGATAATGCAATCCGCCTTGTGCATTGCCATCGAGCACGCGTAATGGCCGTGCATACCCTGCATACCGAGGAACCGCGGATGGTCGGTCGGCACACCCGAAATACCCATCATCGAACAGCCGAGCGGTGCATCGATCTTGTCGGCGAGTGCCAGCAGTTCTTCCCTCGCCTCGCCGGTCATCAGACCGCCGCCGAAATACACAAACGGGCGCTTCGCTTCATTGATGCAAGCCGCCGCCTGCTCAATTCGAATGTCCTTAGCCGCCTGTTTTTCATCGGGCTGTACCGGCGGCTGTGCCTCGTACTCGCACATCGCGATCTGCACATCCTTCGGCACGTCGATCAGCACCGGACCGGGACGGCCGGAACTCGCCAAGCGGAACGCGTCACGGATGGTATCCGCTAAGTTTTCCACCGATCCCACAAAATAGTTGTGCTTGGTGATCGGCAGGGTGATACCGGTAATATCGATCTCTTGGAAACTATCGGTGCCGATACCGGAGCTCGGTACGTTACCGGTAATGGCAACGATCGGCACAGAGTCTAAGTATGCGGTTGCGATACCCGTCACCAGATTGGTCGCGCCGGGACCGGATGTGGCGATCACCACACCGACCTTGCCGGTCGCGCGCGCATAGCCGTCGGCGGCGTGTGCCGCGCCCTGCTCGTGCGCCGTCAGCACGTGCTTCAATTCGTCTTGGTACTTATAAAGCGAATCGTACACGTTGATGATCTGGCCGCCGGGATATCCGAACACGACGTCGCAGCCCTGCTCAATGAGGGTGCGCACGATAATATCGGAGCCGGACAACTTCATCGTATCATTCCTTCCTCATATTTTCCAGAATCCGCTGTCCCATTTCGGCACAACCGATCTTCTTGCAGCCGTCGGAATAAATATCCGCTGTGCGATACCCTGCATCCAACACGGCCGATACCGCCTGTTCAATGCAATCGGCTTCCGCCGGCATATCAAAGCTGAAACGCAGCATCATCGCCGCGGACAGGATCGTGCCGATGGGGTTGGCAAGATCCATACCGGCGATATCCGGTGCCGAGCCGTGGATCGGCTCGTACAGACCGTTGCTTGTCGCACCGAGGCTGGACGACGGGATCATACCGATAGAACCCGTGATCATCGACGCCTCGTCCGACAGAATATCGCCGAACATATTCTCGGTGACCACAACATCAAACTGCGACGGATCCTTAACGATCTGCATCGCACAGTTGTCCACCAGCATATCCGACAATTCGACATCCGGATACTCCGCTGCCAAGCGGTGCATGACCGCTTTCCACAAACGGCTGGAATCCAGCACGTTGCTCTTTTCCACCGAGCAAAGCTTACCCAAACGCTTGCGTGCGGTCTCAAAGCCGATGCGACCGATACGCTCGATCTCGCTCTCGCTGTATTCTAAGATATCGACTGCTTTCTTTTCGCCGTCAACCACCTCGGTGGTATGACTGCCGAAATAGATGCCGCCGATCAGCTCACGCACGATGATAAAATCAATACCCTTTTCGACGATCTCGGCTTTGAGCGGGGATGCCGCCGCCAACTGCGGCCAGATCTTCGCCGGACGGTTGTTGCTGTACACACCCATACCGGCACGAAGCCGAAGGAGCCCTTTTTCGGGACGCTTGTCACCGGGAACGTCGTTCCATTTCGGGCCGCCGACCGCGCCGAGCAGGACACTGTCGGCATTCACGCATTTTTCCAGCATATCCGCCGGCAGGGGGTCGCCCCATTTATCGATGGCGACGCCGCCCATATCCACATCCGTACAGGTAAAGGTATGCCCATACAGCTCACCGATCTTGCCGAGCACGAGCAAAGCCTGCTCGACGATTTCGGGACCGATACCGTCGCCGCGGATAACTGCAATATTCTTCTGCATCAAAATCACGCTTCTTTCAAGGATGCGAGCAGCCCGCCCTTTTGAATAATGTTCTGAATAAACGGCGGGAACGGCTCTGCCTGATACTGCTTGCCGGTAGTCACATTATAAATGATACCGGTATCAAAATCAACGCTGACTTCATCGCCGGCGTTAATCTCCTCTGCCGCTTGCTCACATTCTAAGATCGCTAGGCCAATGTTGATAGCATTGCGGTAGAAAATACGCGCAAAGCTCTTGGCAACAACACAGCCGGTACCGCAGGTCTTGATAACCAGCGGCGCGTGCTCACGGGACGAGCCGCAGCCGAAATTCCAACCTGCGACCATAATGTCCCCCGCCTTGACCTTGTCGACAAATTCCTTGTCGATATCCTCCATACAATGAAGAGAAAGCTCCTTTGCATCGGGTGTGTTTAGGTATCTTGCCGGGATAATAACGTCGGTATCCACATTGTCGCCATATTTAAAAACTTTACCTTTT
>CAYZXC010000106.1:0-4191 GCA_964482275.1 uncultured Eubacteriales bacterium | reverse complement strand
TTTCATTTTCGGGCATAGCCCTATACGATACTGGCTGCGCACAAGTGCGCTTTTTGTTGGCCTGCCAGCCACGCAATGGTTATCGGCGACCCATAAACGGGTTGCAAATCTTTGCAGGCTCCCCTTGTCAGGGGAGCTGTCGGCGGCAGCCGACTGAGGGGTAGTCTTTCGTTTTTCTCTCCCTCCGTCTTTTTGCTTCGCAAAAATCCACCTCCCTCATCAGAGGGAGGCAAGGCATAGTTTACCCTCTACTCCTTTTTAGGATTGTACTTTTTCTGTTCATCGCTAAAGCTCTTTTGAACCACGCGACTATCGCGTGGTTTTTGTTTGCAACAAAAAAAGAGCCGCGAAGCGGCTCTTTTACAGATCCTGCAGATCTGCTGCTGTCAGATCGTTTTCCAGATTGTCACGCGCCAGATCGTTATCGATGGTCGGGTAGGCCTTTGCGATCGGCTTTTCCGCTGTCGCGCGGTATACCAGTTCCGTCGGCGATGCTTGCCGCGGCTGTTTTTTCGACCTTGCCATTTCCTCTCACCTCAAGGCTTAGCATTTCCCAAGCGCCTGCGGCGATACATTAAAACGCGTAAAATGTGTTTTTGAATTCGTCTATTTGCTTTTCGGCCTTCGCTATTTGTTCAGCGTCCTTTTCCGACAGCGCTTTTGCGTGCTCCTCGCAAAGGGCCGCATACGGCGGATAATAATTCCCCATCAAGAAACGCGCGTATTTCGCATAACGGAATTTACCGATCGCGCGGAAATTGGTATCATCCCGACGGTCAATGGCAACCGAGCGTTCCGCCTTGATCGCCGCGGGGATCTCCTCAAACTCTTTGGCAAAGACCAGCGTAAACTGCTCGTTAAATCGGGACGAAGCGCCATTCGGCAGAAGCGGCTGCGTCGAGTGCGCATCGGATGCACCGACGACGGGGATCTTATAGCCTTCCGCTATCATATCGCACCGCAGCATTTCCTGCAGATTATTACCGTGTCCCACACTGTCACAGCCGGCGACGACCTCTAAGGCGTCAAAATGGCCGTGCTGCCAATGATGGACAAATTCCTCGGTCTGCATATTGTATTCGCCATAGGTATTCCAGAACGGATGCGCCATGATCGCCAAACCGCCCGCTTTATGGATGTGGTCGGCAACGAACATACGGTACGCGATATTTCGCCGGTCGGAAATGCCGGCGAAATCGTGCGTATCCAAGATCTTCTGTACCTCGCCGTCGACGTATTCATCGTCGGTTTCGATAATATCGTTCACACTGCTTTTGCCGTTGAAATTCACAATGTGAAAGTACCCCATCGACTTGTTGTGCACCTCTTCGCCGCGGAACACACAGAACTGATCGGTAAGCTCTTTCACTTCCGCCTGTGCTTCCAAGGACGGTGCAAATTTATGATGGTCGGTGATCGCAATAAAATCATACCCGGCCGCACGGTAATCGCAAGACACCTCAAACGGCGTTCCCCTTCCGTCCGAGCGGCAGGTGTGCAGATGCGTGTCGCCTTTAAGCGGCTTTAAGGCGGCCAGATCCTCCTCAAGTGCGTATAACCGTCCATAGGCGATCAGCTTATCGTCATAGTAAATCCTCACGTTGTATTCCTGCTCGACCGTAAAGTCATACTCCGCCGAATACAACCCGTCCCCACAGCTTTTCAGCTCCACAGGACTGTACCGTCTTTCTTCATCGATACGACATCGCGGTGTGTGCAGAACGGTATGCTTTTCCATTGGGATAATTCTTACCGCTAAGAGCTCGTCGTTGGGAATGTCCTTGAGCATTTTGAAACGTACGGTCTGCCGCGTGTTAGCTTTGAACACCTTGGGACAGATCTCAACCATATAGTCTGCCATAAGCGATCACCTCATGAAATATGTTTTTCCGTCCACACGGTATCAAACCGTGTGGACAGCCGATCACGACAACCATTCAATGAGTTTCGGATTCGGATCAAACGTCAAGATCGCTTCCTCAAGCGTTTTCTGATCGGTCGCCCTCCACTGTATTCCCTTGGGACCGTAATAGATCGTCAGACCGCTATCGCTCTTCTTTTCATAGAACGTATTGCCGGAGATCGTCACATGCGTATATACACGGTCGTCGTTCCAGCGCCAGAACACGGTATTCTTTTCGGAACAATCGAAAATGTTGTTTTGGATGGTCACCCACAGGTTCTCGACCTCGTATTTGAATCCGGTCCACCCGCAGATGTTGGATGACGCTTGGATGGAATCCTGCCGTTGGCGGCCAAAGCCATAGCCGGCGAAGCGAAGAATATTGTCCTCAATGTAATAGTCGTTCCACACCGAAGGGTATTCGGTATCTCCGTCACTACCGTTGCGGTCAAACCATTCGATGTTATAACTGCAATATTCCACCAAATTCTCACGCATCACAATATTGGTATAAATACTGACGCCGTTGCGGCTGGTACCTTGCGGAGAAAGTCCTGCATCGTACACCTGATAGATCCAGTTGTTTATCATAGAAGCGTCTGTTGTCGTCTGCCAGAACTCAATGGCATTGCCGATACGGGAACCCTCGCTTTTCGATGTAAAGTCCCACTGGCAGCCGCCGATCCAGCCCATCTCGCAGTTGGTCACGGTCACACCCTTTGTGCCTTCACCAGCCGAAATGCCATAGTATCCCGTGTATTTGATCGCGAGATTGTCAATGTGGACCTTTTCGGTGCCGGTCGTAATTTTGAAGACACCGTCGCGCGGACAGATCTCAATATCGTCGTACAACTCGTGCGGCGGCAGCTCGCTTTCCAGATACAGATACAGAACGCCGTTGCGGTGATCGTGGTAGTATTCAAAGTTTTCGGTCAAGTATTGATTCATATTGGTGGAAGTGATCGATACATAACTCGTATCACCGTTCTCATCCGTAACCTTTTCCGAATAGCGTTTGATACCGACTGCCTCGCCGTGGTTGAAGACGACCGAACCGGCATCGCTGTACGGGGTGTACACCTTCCAGATGTTCTCGTACTCGGTCTCCTTCCACAAATCGCCCCACGCATAGTTCTTGTGGCAGCTGTAGATCGCCGGCTTTTCGCCCTCGCCGTACGCACCGTAGGTCACGCCGGATTTGGTGTAGACGATCTGCTGAGCTTCCGTCTTGTCCACACCCACCGGAATCGGCTCTGCCAGAAGGGACGTCACCGAGCGATAAATACCGCCGCGTTCAAACAGCACCGCGTCACCCGCTTTGATCTGATCGTTGTGCAGGTTGATGGCATCCACGTTTCTCCACGCCGTTTTGGGAGACGTGCCGTCGTTCGCGTCGTTGCCGGACGGCGAAATATAGTATACTGTGGCACCGGCATCAAGGAACGTTTGAGGGTCAACGTCCTCCGCGTTCAGGATCTTATCGCGCAAAGCGGTCGCTTCCGTTTCGGCACCGCCCTCCTGCGCATTATCCCCCCCTGAGCGCTCCGCCGCATCCGGCGGGAGGACCTCCTCGTATCTGGTTTCATAGACTTCCTTGATATACAGCAGATCGCTCATACTGATATCCTCGGAGATATCCTCGGAGTTGGGATAGTTAAAGAACAGGTCAACGATCTCGTAAACGGAATTACGATACTCCTCACCGATCGGTTTACCGTACACGATGAGCTCCTGACCGTTTTTGTCGATAAACGTGGCATAGGCTCTGGCAATATAGTTCGTTCCGTACCGTTGCTCAGTGAAATTGTACAGAGCAGCTGTAAACAGAAAGTCTGAGCCGTTCTTGATCAAGGACACTCTACTGCCGCCTTTGGTATAGGCGACCGCATTGACATACTTGTAATGTCCGGCATCACTTTCAGGAATTGTATGAGCGTACATATTCTCGCTTACGAGAGCTTCCTTGATCGCGCCCGCCGAATCGTCCTGTTTCGCGACCAGAACGCCGACGTTTTGCAATTCATCGGAAGCGATCGCCGCACCGATAACGGAAAACTTAAAGCGAAGGCCCTGTGTCGTTCCTTTGGTACGGGCGGAGGTCCCCACCACGCCTATGGCATCCTTGATTTCTGCGGCGAGGTCGCTGAGCACCGGATACCCGGCAGTCGAGGTCGCCCAGTTGGTTTCCGTGCTGTTGAGCAGATCCGTTACCGTACCGTCGGCAAATTCGGCGGCAGTGTGCGGTGTCGCGATCGCGGTCGTGTTCGAGTTCATCTCGCTAGTTGACC
>CAYZXC010000105.1:0-4240 GCA_964482275.1 uncultured Eubacteriales bacterium | reverse complement strand
AGCTCGTACATTTTGTACAGCACCAGCCGCTGACGTGAACGCAGGTTTTCGGGATAGCGATAGGGATTGTATTTGACCGGATTGTTGGTCATGGCGGCGAGCGCCGCACACTGCGCGAGCGTCAGCTCGCTGGCGTCCACGCCAAAGAAATAGTTGGCGCCTGCACCTATACCCGTGACGTTGCTGGAAAGCGGCATCATATTAAGGTATGCCTGCAGGATCTCGTCCTTGGAATAGTATTTTTCCATTTCCACCGCGGCCAGGATCTCGGTGACCTTACGCTGGATCGAGTGGTCGTTATCACCGGTCATGACCTTGATGAGCTGTTGCGTCAGGGTCGATCCGCCGTATTCCGTGGAGTTGAAATGCAAAATCAGGTTGGCGAAAGCGGAGATGGTACGCTTCCAGTCAACACCGAAGTGCTCGTTAAAGCGCTCATCCTCGATCGCAATGATCGCATTTTGCATATTGACCGGCATTTCGCTGAGTGGCGTCCAGATGCGTTTGATACCGCTGAGCCGCTGGAATTCCTCATATTGGCCGGTCGTTTCATTGAGCGTCATGACGATACTCGTTTGGTTTTCGTTGATCGAATCAATATCCGGCAGATTGGACTGGCCGGTGAAATTGGTGGCAACATACACGGTCAGCACACAGGCGACGATACAGCCGGTGAGCACGATCACAAGACCGACGGTCAGCAGGCACTTGCCGACCAGGGCCAGGATGCTCCGACTCTTTTTCGTGGACAGCGTCGCAAGCACGCGCTCCAGCCACGCCGGTTTACGGAATGTCATAGGCGACTTCCTCCTTGTTGGGATCTATCACGCGCGATGCGCGTGGAAAAGGTATTCTTTAAAGCACCTATTATATTATAGCACATACGCGAAATTGTCAAATATCAAAATTGTAAACATTGCATAGCGGCGCACGATTTGCCTCACACTACAAAGAGGGAGGAGATGTTGTATGCGTAAAGAAACGCGTGCTGAGGAGACGCGTCGGCTGTTGCCGGTGCTGATCGCGTGCGCCTTGCTGATCGGTATCGCGGCGTGGGTCAGCGTGCTGCTGCCGCAGGAGCCGGTGCAGGAGGCGTTGCCGGCGGAGCGGGCGGCGCAGCAGATGCTGCGCGAGTGGAACGGTCAGCTTGCATTGTTTCAGGGAGATGCCGCTGAGCCCGCCGAGGTGTACGAGGTGACGGTTGCGGCTCTGCCTGAGGAGGAGCGGCAGCGACTGCGTGAGGGGATCGTGATCGAGAACGAGGAGATGCTCGCCTCGCTTCTTGACAATTATACCAGTTAAATGCCGCCTTTTTGAAGTTTTCACTTGCCCCACGGAAATTTTTGTGCTATACTAATCCAAATATACACTCTTGATATACACTCGTGGAGGTCTTGACGGTCATGGCACAGGCAATGGGGTTTGAAGAATTGGAGCTGCGTCCCGAATTGATGCAGGCCTTAGCAAAGATGGGATTCTCGGAACCCACACCGATCCAGCAGCAGGCGATCCTGCCGATGCTGGAGGGGCGCGACGTCATTGCCAAGGCCCCTACCGGTACGGGCAAGACCTGCTCGTTCGGTATTCCGCTTCTTGAATGCTACCGTCCCGATTGTAAGGATATTCAGGCAGTAGTAGTGTGCCCGACCAGAGAGCTTTGCATACAGATCACCGACGATCTGCAGCAGCTGGCGATGTTTATGCCCGAAATTCGTGTCGTGGCACTGTACGGCGGTCAGCCGATCAATCGGCAGATCACGGCTCTGAAGAAAAAGCCGACCATCGTGGTGGCGACACCCGGACGGTTGCTTGACCACATCAACCGCGGCACGGTATGGCTGGGAAACGTGTACACGGCTGTGCTGGACGAAGCGGACGAGATGCTCAAGATGGGCTTTATCCGCGACGTGCGCAAGATCATCAACGCCACGCCGGGGGATACGCAGGTGGTGCTGTTCAGCGCGACCATTTCCCGTGAGGTCATGAATGTGGCGTGGGAGTATCAGCGTGACGCGGTGGAGATCACTGTGGAGGCGGAGGGCGATGCCCGTCCGCAGATCACACAATACGCGATGGAAGCGGGCGAAAGCGAACGCTTAGACGCTATCACGGCACTCGTCAAGCATTTAGAACTCCATCGGGCCATGATCTTCTGCAATCGCAAGAGCACGGTGGCGTGGCTGAACAAGCAGCTGCAAAAGCGCGGCCTGTCAGTGGATTGCCTGCACGGCGATATCCCGCAGGGACAGCGCAACCGCGTGATGGAGGGCTTCCGTAAGGGGAAATTTGAGATTCTGGTGGCAACCGACGTGGCTGCCCGCGGCATCGACGTGGACGATGTGGAAGCCGTTTTAAATTATGATATTCCGGACGAGAACGAATATTACCTGCACCGCATCGGGCGGACAGGCCGTGCCAAGCGGCACGGCATCGCGATCACCTTTACGACATCCGGCGATCAGTTCCGCATGCGGGATATCCGCAAGTATACGCACTCGGATATCGAGGATATCGTGATCGGGGAGGACGGTGTGCCGCGGCGCACCGACGGTACAGCTTTGTAAGAAGGGGGAACAGGATATGGCGGTTTCGCGCGAACATATTCGCAATTTTTGTATTATCGCTCATATCGATCACGGCAAGTCCACGCTGGCCGACCGTATTCTGGAGAAAACGCGCGCAGTAGCGCTGCGTGATATGGAAAATCAGCTGCTCGACAGCATGGATCTGGAGCGGGAACGCGGCATCACTATCAAGGCGCACGCCGTGACCGTGTCGTACGATGCCAAGGACGGGCAGACCTATATTTTCAATTTGATCGACACGCCGGGTCACGTTGACTTTAACTACGAGGTATCGCGCTCGCTCGCGGCTTGTGAGGGTGCGATCCTGATCGTGGATGCCTCGCAGGGTATTGAAGCACAGACCCTGGCAAATACATATCTGGCGGTGGAGCACGGCTTAGAGATCGTGCCGGTCATTAACAAGATCGACCTGCCGTCGGCACGGCCGGAGGAGGTTCGTGCCGAGATCGAGGACATCATCGGTATTGACGCCTCCGAGGCGCCGCTCATCTCGGCGAAGATGGGCACCAATATCGAAGATGTGTTAGAGGCGATCGTCGAGAAGATCCCCGCGCCGGCGGGTGAGGATGACACCCCGCTGCAGGCTCTTATTTTTGACAGCTATTACGACAGCTATAAAGGCGTTATCGTGTACATCCGCGTGAAGGAGGGTACCGTCAAGGTCGGGGATACCATCCGCATGATGGCGACCGGTGCCACCTTTGACGTGGTGGAGGTCGGTATCATGCGTGCCGGCTCACTGGAGCCGTGCGGGTCACTGCACGCCGGTCAGGTCGGCTATATCGCGGCCTCCATCAAGACGGTGCACGACGCGCGTGTCGGCGATACCGTCACGCTGGCAGACCGGCCCGCGCCTGAGCCGCTGCCCGGCTATCGCAAGGTAAATCCAATGGTGTTCTGTGGCGTGTTCCCGGCAGACGGTGCGCATTATCAGGATCTGCGTGAGGCGCTGGAGCGGCTTCAGCTCAACGATGCGTCGTTGACCTTTGAGCCGGAGACATCGGTGGCGCTCGGTTTCGGTTTCCGATGCGGTTTCTTGGGGCTCTTGCATATGGAGATCATTCAGGAACGGCTGGAACGGGAATACGATCTGGATCTCATCACCACTGCACCCAGCGTTATCTATCATATTACCCGTACCGACGGCACGGTGGAGCATATCGACAATCCCACCAATTATCCCGATCCCGCGAATATCGATTTTGCGGAGGAGCCGATCGCGGAGGCGCATATTTTATCGCCGACCGAATATGTTGGGAACATTATGGAGCTTTGTCAACAGCGGCGCGGTATTTTCCACGATATGAAATATCTGGATCAAACGCGCGTGGATATTCATTATGAGCTGCCGCTCAACGAGATCGTGTACGATTTCTTTGACGCGCTCAAGTCCCGCACGAAGGGATACGCCAGTTTTGATTATGAGTTAAAGGGTTATCGCAAATCCGAGCTCGTCAAGCTGGATATCCTGCTCAACGGCGATGTGGTGGACGCGCTGTCCTTCATCGTGTTTGCCGGCAACGCGTACGCGCGCGGCAGGCGGTTGTGTGAGAAGCTGCGGGACAACATCCCACGTCAGCTGTTTGAGGTGCCGATCCAGGCGGCGATCGGCGGGAAGATCATCGCCCGTGAAACCGTGCGCGCCATGCGCAAGG
>CAYZXC010000104.1:0-4316 GCA_964482275.1 uncultured Eubacteriales bacterium | reverse complement strand
TCCTGTCCGATGCGCCGGCGCTCGTCTGCTTCTCCAACCGCAGCTGGATCACCGAATACGGAAGCTATGACGCTTCCACCAAGACCTTTACCGCGAACGAGGGAGCGGTCATTCCGGAGGATTACGTCAAGACGGTATCGAACGTCGTCAGCCGTAAATTTACCTATTCGAATCTGATCCTCAAAAACGATTATTACGATAAGCTCTTCGGAGGATAACCATGGTAAAAAACCGCTCAAGGGAGATCCCTTGAGCGGTTACTTTTTATTCGGCAATGCGGTGCTTATCCAGATACTCGCGCCACAGCAGATAATATTTTGCTTTGATGTGAATACCGTCGCTCGCGGCGGCTTCCGCCATCAGACAACCGTTTTCGTCGTCGTACATCGGGTTCATGTCGAGATACAGCACGGTGGTGCCGTTGGCCAAGCCTTCCAGATGCGTGTTGAGGTCGTTGATGCGGTTGTTGTTAAAGTAACCGCCTTTTTGGAGCTCCTGACTGTTGCGGGTCTGCGTAACGTGCAGGGTGGATTGTACCACGACGGTGGTATTCGGCTGCTTTTCGTGAATGGTATCAATGATGTTCTGATACTTTTTCGCGATCGAGGACAGCGAACCGCCGATCTCGTTGATGCCCAGCATAATATAGGCGGTCTTGAACTGTTTCTTTTCGAGCAGGGCGCTCAGCTTGATCTCGCCGTAGCCGCTGACCTCTATAGCCTTGGTCAACAGATTGTTAGAGCTCAGGGACACCGCGCAGAAGAAGGTGGCGTCCGAGGTCTTACCGTAATCACGCAGGCCCACCGTGCGGGAATCCCCGATAAACAGCGTGTCCGGAAAGGACACCGTATCCGAAGCGTTCGGGAAGGTGGTGGAGGCGGTGGTCTTGGTGGTCGTCGGTGCGACGGACGTCGTCGTGCCGGTCGTTGCCGTCGTCGTTTCCTCCGTGGCCGTTGTGGTGGTGGTCACGGGCGCGACGGACGAGGTCGTGGTCGTGGTAAGGGGAACGTCGGGTTCGTCGACCGGAGCGTTTGCGCCGCAGGACTGCAACAGCAGTGTCGTCGGCACGATGATCACGCAGGTGAGGATCAGCAGGATCATATACGAGTGCTGCATAAATTTTTTCATGGTAAATCCTCCTAAAAGCGGAAATACAAAAACGGATCGTTTAAGCCGAGATACAGGTAATATACCGATCCCCAGAAAATTCCGAGCAAAATAAGTGTGCCCCAAATCGAGTCCTTGATACGCTCGTACAGACGGCGCGGCCATTTGGTGCAGAACACCAGACCGACAAGAATGAGCAGACCGTACGCTTTGCCGTATTTCAGCCAGTCGCCTGAAAACACGTTGATCGGCTCGCCCGGCAGGAAGGGGAACAGACGCTCAAAGTAAACGCCGAGCTCGGAAAGATCCGTGATCGCAAAGACCAAGAAGGTGAGCGGGATCAGCAGGAACATATAGCTGTGTCCGAGCACCGGATACCGTTCCAGAACGGGCTTGATGGCGTATTTTTCCAGCACCAGCAGTACGAAGAAAATGAAGCCCCACAGGAGGAAATTCCAGTTGGCGCCGTGCCAGAAGCCGGTGAACAGCCAAACGATCAGCATATTCACGATATGGCGCGGTACACTGACGCGGTTGCCGCCGAGCGGGATGTACAGATAGTCGCGGAACCAGGAGCCGAGCGTGATATGCCAGCGCCGCCAGAAGTCCGTCATACTCAGTGCCATATACGGATGGCGGAAATTGTCGGGGAAATCGAAGCCCAGCATTTTACCGAGACCGATCGCCATCAGCGAATAGCCGTAGAAATCAAAGTAGATCTGCAGCGCAAAGGCGATCATACCCATCCACGCGAGCGGGGTGGAGATGCTGTCAAAGCCGATGTCGCAGACGTCCGTCCACAGGCTGCCGATGCGGTTGGCGAGCAGCACCTTCAGTCCCAAGCCGATCGTGAATTCCTTTAGTCCCTCGTTGGTGCGCGACGGCGACAGATCGGGGTGATACAGCTGCTCGCCAACCTGTGAATAGGTGACGATGGGGCCCGCGATCAGCTGCGGGAACATATACAGGTAGGTCGCCAGACGGATAAGCGAGCGTTCTGCCGGAATGGTATCGCGGTACACGTCGATCAGATACGATACGATCTGGAAGGTGTAAAAGCTGATGCCGATGGGCAGGATCAGGTCGACGGCGGGAAGGTCAATGCCGGACAGCGGCCAGACGCGATCCAGTACGCTCTGCGCGGTTCGGAAGAAGAAGCCCGCGTATTTGAAAAGGAACAGCCAACCGAAATCGTACAAAAGCCCGACGATCAGCCACAGGCGGCGGTGCTTTTCACTGCGCGCGATGCGCAGACCGAAAAACCAGTTGACGACGGAGGACAGCAAAAACAGGAGAATATACAGCGGCTGATCCAACGTGCCGTATACGTAAAACGCGATACTGCCGACGAGAAGGCAGAGGTTGCGGAATTTTGCCGGAACGAGGTAGTAAACGGCAAAAACGACGGGGATGAATACAAACAGGAATTCCAGACTGCTGAATACCATGTTGCACGTCCCCCTTCTTTTAATACGATATATAACAGCATATCATAGTTTGTGTCGTGGCGCAATGGCAAATTCGCGAAAAAACACGAAAAAATTTAAGGTCTTGCCGGACGGTGAGCGTTGTGATAAAATACAAGAAAAAAGGAGAGTCATGGTATGCAAAAACGATCGATCGGTATTATCGGCGGCATGGGCCCGAAGGCCACGCAGGATCTGTTTGGCAAGGTGCTGGACGCTACCGACGCACATAGCGATGCGGAGCATATCCGTATCTATATTGACTGTCACTCCGCTATTCCGGATCGCACCAAAGCGATCCTCGGCGGTGGCGAATCCCCCGTTCCGTATATGCGAGAGTCGGTGGAAAAACTTACGGCGATGGGAGCGGATCTTCTGTTGATCCCCTGTAATACCGCGCACTATTTCTACGACGAGGTCGCGGCGGCATCGTCGGTGCCGGTTTTGCACATGATCCGTGAAACGGCCGCGGTGCTGAAGCGCGAGGGAGTTACCTGCGTCGGGCTGCTCGCGACGGACGGCACGGTGCAGGCGGGTGTGTATCAGAAAGAATTGGAACAGGCAGGCATTCAAACCGTCTGTCCCGATGCCGACGGACAACGAGAGGTTATGCGCCTGATCTACGAGGGCGTAAAGGCCGGCGTTACCGAGTTTGACACCCGCGTTATTCGGCAAGTGCTTGAGCGTATGCGAAAGGCGGGAGCCCGTCGGATCATACTCGGCTGTACGGAGCTGCCGATCGCGTTTCCTCTCTACGGTATCCCGGCCGAGGATACCGTTGATCCGACAGCCGTTTTAGCCAAAGCGGCCGTTGCGGCCGCGGGATATCCGGTGAAGAACTGAAAAAACGCGTGAAGCATCTTGCTTCACGCGTTTTTGTTATTGAGCGGTTGGGGTCAGTATCAGTCCGTCGGGGAAGTAGCGGTCGGTGGTGTGGGTGACAAACATGGTGCCGTCGCTTCGCAACACCAGTTTCATCGCGATGCTGCTGTCGTTTGTGCTTTTGATAACGATCTCCGTGCTTGTCATTTCAAACGTGCAAGGGGACATTCCCTCGCCTTGACCGTAATAGATTTTGCCTTGATATTCAAACGGCTGTTGATCGTCATGCTCTTTGACGGCGGAGTACGTATAGTGCATAATGACCGCGTACTCGCCCTCAAATAAGATACGGGGGCGGACCAACCCGTCGCCGTCGGGTTGCAGGTCACCGACGTAATAATAGTTGTCTTTGTAGTTTTTCGGGTCGACAATATACACGGTCCCGGTCGGTTTGGCTGCGGTTGTTGTCGTGGGTGTCGCGGTAGTGCCACCGGTACCGTTCGCGTGATCGGTGGTGGGCCACTTGGTTGTTGTGGCATCTGCCACGGTGGACGTCGTTGCGTCGTCGGACACGGTTGTGCCGGTTTCCTCGGCAATGGTAGTGGTCAAGTCGGCGGCAGTCGTGGTTACGACCGTCGTGTTGTCCTCGCCGCAACCGGTGAACAGGGAAGCCATAAGAAACAGTGCCAGCAAGAGTGCGATACTTGTTTTCATAAAATCCCTCCTAATAAAACAAAAGACATGCTACCATTATGATAGCATGTCTCGTTTGAATTGGCAATATGGTTTATTTGAAATAGCGGTTGAGCAGGCCCTCAAACGCGCGACCGTGTCGGGCTTCGTCCTTCGCCATTTCGTGCACGGTGTCGTGGATGGCGTCGTAGCCGAGCTCCTTTGCCTTGCGGGCGAGCTGCATCTTGC
>CAYZXC010000103.1:0-4325 GCA_964482275.1 uncultured Eubacteriales bacterium | reverse complement strand
AAGGAACAGGCAGAAGCGGTTGCTTGTGTCATTCGGGAACAACTCAAATGATAAAACGCCTCCCTGTTGGGAGGCGTTTTTCTCTTTACAGGACACCGCGCTTATACAGACCGCGGGTGAAATCAGCGGGCGGTTTGCCGCCGTTTCGGTACTGATCCAGCACGCGGGATACGCGGGCAGGCGCTTCATCGGTGAAATGCAGATACAGAAAATCGTGGGTCGGCAACGCCGACAGCATATCTGCCAGATACAGCGGAACAGCATTGAACAGTTCACTGCATTCTCCGGCACAACGAACCGGAAACTCCGTTCCACGGCGGTCGGTGAGTGCACTGCTGCCGCCACAGGACAAACAGCCAGCCGCGGCCGATACCGGACAAGCGCGAAGCAGCATAAGCGGCTGCCTGCCGTAAGCAAAAATGCCGATGCAGCCCTTTCCTTCCGCAAACCGCATTTGCGGGAAAGTGAGTTCAAACGAGAGGATCGCCGCTCCAACACCGTCTTCGGCAGCAGCGGACAGTGACTCGGTATTCAGAATATGTAAAAAGGCACCCGCAACAGGCGCAAGCCCCGCCGCTCTGGCAAGCGGCACGGCACCGACCGTATTACACAACGCAAACGCGGCACCATCCGTAGCGGCACGCTCCAACTGCTTTTGCACGGCTGCTTCTCGGCCGAACAGCCCGCGCGGGATCTCAACGCCCCAGTACGGAACATCGGGTCGCTTGCCGAGCGGCACGATCCAAGTATCCGCCTCTCCCCTGATTTGGTCAAGCGATTCCACCCGTGCCACCAACCCACGCAACAGTCCGTGCGGTAAAGCGGCGGGCGTCGGGGTGACCTCCTTAAACCGAATCGGCACTGTAACCGAGCGAAGTTGCAACAGTTCCTCCAACGCACGGCGGCGCAGAGCATTGACGGCCGACAGCGGCACGGCGGCAGGCTGTGCCGTGGCTTCTGCTAAAAACGGCGTGCCGCCGGTCTTTTGCAGCTGTGCGATCAAGCGATCGGAATCTAAGCAATTCTCCGTCACAGGCGCATCGGGATCGGTGACCGTAACGGTATGGTCGTCATTGTCCGCAGCGGTAAGGGTCAGCGGATCGGCAGTCAGCGTCAGCATAACAGGCACCGATTGCCTCTCGCGGGTATACAAATGCGCCAAACGGTTGAGCACCACCGGCGGAGCAATATCCTCCACACGGCGCTTACCAAACAGATCGGCATCGCGCACGCCCGTAAAATACCCGTCCGTAAAACCGGTGCGCGAAAACACCGCGCGTAGGTCGTCCAGCGTTTGGGGATCCGGTTTCTTGCCGTCCAGCAGGTCACGCAGCACTGCCGTAGCGGCGGCAACATATTCGGGACGCTTCATGCGCCCCTCAATTTTGAGTGATGTGATCCCCATATCGGTCAGCTCCGGAATATGACCGTACAATGAATTGTCTTTCAGACTAAGCGCCGCCTCGTCGTGAGCGGGACGATGCCCCACCGCAAACGGTAGACGGCAAGGTTGCGCGCACAACCCACGGTTACCGCTTCTGCCGCCGAGCATTGCGGACAACTCGCACTGGCCGGATACCGACATACACAGCGCACCGTGCACGAACACCTCCAGCTCACAACCGAGGTTTGTACAAGCGGCGATCTCGGCTTTGGTCATCTCGCGGGCGAGCACCACACGGGAAAACCCCAAATCACGTAGCTGACGAACCCCCGACGGGGTATGGCAGGTCATTTGAGTAGAAGCGTGCAACGGCATATCCGGCGCACACGCGCGGATACGGTGGGCAAGCCCGCGGTCCTGCAGGATCAACGCATCCGCGCCACAGTCGCACGCGGCTTTCGCAACGCCAAGCGCATCCGGCATCTCCCGATCCAGCACCAAGGTGTTAAGCGTGACATACACCTTGACACTGCGAGCATGACAAAAAGCCACCGCCTCTGCGAGTGAGGGGGTGGCGTCAGTATTGGCTTGTAAGGAAAAATTCTGAGCGTGGCGGCGTGCGTTAAACGCACCGGCACCCAGATATACCGCATCCGCACCGGCACGGACAGCGGCTACCATCGCATCCCAAGATCCGGCTGGGGCTAACAGCTCTGTCATCAAGAATACAACCGACGAAGCGCTTCCATTTCGGCGCGCAGGGCTTTGTTTTCTTCTAAATACTCGGTAACCTGCGTACGCAGATGATCCGCGGAGGCCTCCGACTTGTGGGCACGGTCGGCGTTGTTGATAGCGGCGAGCACCGCCGCCATGTTCATGGACATACGGGGATTATCCTCCATAAGCTGTCGGATCTCGCGGTCGACCTGTCCGCCGAGCTTTTCCATGTACTCCACCGGTTCATCTGAAGACAACATAAAATCCGATCCGCAGATCGTGAGTTTAACGCGGTTACGTGCCACAAACGATTCCTCCCCTGCATACTCTTTATTACCAGTATATCACAAGAGTTTCAAACTCGCAATGGGTTTCGCTCATATTTATTCCCGTTTGAGATGAATCAAATGCGCAATACCGGGGATAGATTCGCCCTGTTGGCATGAGGTCGGCGACATCATCGCACCGGTCGCTATGAATAATCCGTCCCGCCACTTGCCGCTTTCCATGTTGCCGAGGATCAACGAACACAGCACCGATGCTGAGCAGCCGCAGCCGCTGCCACCGGCGTGAACGTCCTGCCGTTCACGGTCGTAGATCTGCAACCCGCAATCAAAATATTCGTCGCCGAGGCGCTCACCGTCGCGCGCCATCAATGTCTTGAACAAGGCGCTCCCCTCCGCACCAAGGTCACCTGTGGCGATGAAATCATAGTCCTCCGAATGCGAATCCGTATCCGCAAAATACTTGAACAGCGTATCTGCCGCGGCAGGTGCCATGGCGGCACCCATGTTATTGGCGTCAGTGATACCCAGATCCACGATACAACCGACGCAAACATCCGCAATATGCACCTTGCCGCCGCCGAGCCCCACGAGCACAGCACCCGACGCGGTTGCCGTCCACTGTGCGGTCGCCGGTCGCTGTCCGCCGTATTCCAACGGGAAACGGAACTGGCGCTCCGCGGTGCAAAAATGCGACGAGGTTACCGCCGCCGCGATATCGGCGGCGCCGCTGTCCACAAAGATGGAGGCCATCGCCAGCGTCTGTGCCATCGTTGAGCAGGCACCGAACTGATTGAGCAGAGGAATCTGACTGTCTCTCATCCCAAAAGTTGAGGCAATATTCTGATTCAGCAGGTCACCGGTAAACAGCACGTCGACCTGCGACGGCGAAAACCCCGCTTTATTCAGCGCGCGAGTGAGCGCTTCCTTTTGTAAGCGGCTTTCCGCCTTTTCCCACGTTTTTTCACCGAGACGTGTATCGGTAAACACGTGATCGAACTGATCTCCGAGCGGCCCTTCGCCCTCTTTTTTGCCGACCACCGACGCGTAGCCGAGCACCGTCGGTCTTCCCGACAGACTGATGGTGTGTTTCCCTCTTCTTTCCGGCATAGTCATCCTCCCCTTTACAGTTTGGTATGTGCCGATTTGCCGATATTTATGCAAAAAGCGGAAGGCATTCCCCTTCCGCTTTCAAAAATCTTATAAATAACACGCAACGGCCGCCAACCGTTTGGCACAAGCCGCTATCGTATCCAGACGGACATATTCACCAACCGCATGAATATTACCACCGCCGACTCCCACGCTGCAAATCGTGGGGATGCCGACACCCGTGGTATACGCCGCATCCGAGCCGCCCGAACTGCTGGCATAGGTCAGTTGCGGCAATCCGCATTGCTCATAGATCTTGTTCATATTGTCCCAAAGAGCAACATTGACATCCGTAAGCGGCATTGCCGGACGCTCACTCGCCTTCACAAGTTCGCACGCGCATCCCTCAATTAAGGTGTCTGCCGCCACACGCTCGGCAATGGCAATGGCTTTTTGATGCTGCTCTTCATTGGCAAAGCGCATATCCACCGAGAACATACAGGTTTCCGCCACGGTATTGGGAGCAGTACCGCCGCTTATCATTCCACAGTTGACGGTAATCCCTTCGGGGTCTTTATACTGTTCCAATTGTAAAATTTTATGCGCCGCTTCCGCGATGGCGTTCTTCCCGTTATAGCAACTCCCTGCGTGCGCTGCTTTGCCCGTGATATAAAACCGATAACTCAGGATGCCTTTGCGCGCAAGCGTCACCACTTTGCCGCCGCACGCCTCTGCATTCAAAAACGCCGCCGCACCCTGCGAATGCTCCAGCATAAACGAGATCGTCTGCTTATTGCTTTGCTTACTGCTGGTTTCCTCGTCCGTTTGCAGGATCAATTTAACGGGGC
>CAYZXC010000102.1:0-4412 GCA_964482275.1 uncultured Eubacteriales bacterium | reverse complement strand
TTTCGTAAATTCGGGTAATATTGATTCGATGGTAGCGCATTACACCGCCGCCAAGAGAAAACGCAGTGACGACGCGTATACCGCCGGCGGAAAAGCCGGTGCGCGCCCCGACCGTGCGGTGATCGTGTATTCAAAGAAGATACGCGAGCTGTACGGTGATATTCCGATTGCCATCGGCGGCTTGGAAGCCTCCCTCCGCCGTTTTGCTCATTACGATTACTGGGACGATCGCGTGCGCCCCTCCATTTTGATTGATTCAGATGCCGATCTGCTCATGTTCGGTATGGGCGAAAAACACGCGGTCGAGATCGCCAAACGGCTTGACCGCGGTGAATCCGCATCCGCGATGACCGATATTCTCGGCACCTGCTATAAAGTGCCGACCAACGAGTACGAATGGCGATCTGCGGTGGAATGTCCGTCGTATGACATCGTGAAGGAACCGACGGAAAGCGGTAAAAAACAATATGCCGTCGCCACCAGGATCCAGCAACAGGAACAGGACGCGGTCAGGGGCCGGACGATCATCCAAAAACACGGCAACTATATCGTGGTGCAAAACCCGCCTATGCCGCCGCTCACTACCGAGGAGCTGGATCACGTCTATTCGCTTCCCTTTATGCGCAATTACCATCCCTCGTATGAGCCGCTCGGCGGTGTCCCCGGTATCGAGGAAGTGAAGTTTTCCATCGCACACAATCGCGGTTGCTTCGGCGCGTGTAATTTTTGCTCCATCGCGTACCACCAAGGCAGGCGGGTGACGGTTCGCAGTCACGAATCGGTCATGCGCGAAGCAAAACTATTGACCGAAATGCCCGATTTCAAGGGCTACATTCACGACGTGGGCGGGCCTACCGCGAATTTCCGTTTCCCGTCCTGTAAAAAACAAGAAACCCACGGTATGTGCCCGCATCGCAAATGCCTGGCACCGACGATCTGTTCGCAGGTCGAGGTGGATCATTCGGATTATCTTAAGCTGTTGCGCGAGATCCGTAAGCTCCCCAAAATCAAAAAAGTGTTTATCCGTTCAGGGTTGCGTTTTGACTATTTGATCGCGGATAAAAGCGAAGCGTTTTTCAAAGAACTCGTGCGCCATCACGTGAGCGGTCAACTGAAGGTCGCACCTGAGCATTGCTCGGCGGCGGTGCTTACCGCTATGGGGAAACCCGAAATCGAAACGTATCTCAAATTCAAAAAGCGGTTTTACGAGCTTACCAAAAGCGAGGGGAAGGAACAGTTTTTGGTTCCGTATCTGATGTCGTCACATCCGGGAAGCACGCTGAAAGACGCGATCGAACTGTCGGTGTTTCTCAAACGCGAAGGTATGCGTCCCGAACAGGTGCAGGATTTTTATCCCACCCCCGGTACGGTTTCCACCTGTATGTATTATACCGGATTAGACCCTCTTACCATGAAGCCGATCTACGTGGCAAGAACCCCCGCGGAAAAGGCCGAGCAACGCGCACTCTTACAGTGTTTTAAGCCCGAAAACCGCGAACTCGTGTTGAGAACACTCAAACGCTACGGACGGTATGACCTCATCGGAGGCGGCAAAGAGTGTTTGGTACAAGATACCCGCCCGTCAAACGGTCAAGTTAAGAGACCCTTCCCCAAAAAGAAAACCATCCGCAACACAAGGCCCAAAAAGAACGATAAAAGCAGGCGGTAGCCGTACGGCTACCACCTGCTTTTCGTAAGGAACGGATGTATCCGTTCCGTTTCTATGGTTCTTCGCAAATTGTTCGGCTTCTCGTCTGCTACTTTGATCTATACTGCGTTTTGTACGACCACGTTTGCAACAGCGGTTCAATTTCGCCGCGCTGATGTCGGCTCATTTCACCTTGTTGCGGCACAGTCCTGCGTGCTCGCTGTATCCGCCGCCGGCAGCGCTCGCACTCGGACACGACTTCGCATCCGCTTGCAGACGGAGGGATTGTCTATTCATTGCGCCGCTCGCGCGGTCCGAGTGACAGGTCGTTTGTACAGTGCGGTAGTTTGATCTCGTCTGCGAGTTTCGGTACAGCCCGTTAGGGCGGTGGGTGATCATCCGACTTATTTCTCCACCGCACCTTTTCACCTCCCCTTGTCAGGGGAGGTGGCTCACCTTAGGCGAGACGGAGGGGTAGTGCAAAGTCCACGCTTGACTTGAATTTCGTAAAATCATTAGATGCGGCCTCTTGTCGTCTGCTTCGCATTCGCTCGCATACGGAGGCTTGCGCACAGCGCTGCGCCATTTTCGGCGGCAAACTTGCCACCGGCAACTTTGCTGATCGCCGAAACCCTCGCGGGTTCAAGAGGCCGCTTCATCGTATCCATAGGACCAACAAAAAGAGGGTAGCCGTACGGCTACCCTCTTTTTGTTGGTCCGAGTGACAGGAGTCGAACCTGCGGCCTCTTGAACCCCATTCAAGCGCGCTACCAATCTGCGCTACACCCGGATGTGCTTATCCATTATAACAAAATCCGTCGGGTTGTCAAGAGCAAAACGTAAAAAACCCAAAAAAATCCGAGAACGCCGTAAAATTGACTTATCCGCTGTCCTGTGATACAATATGGTATATATTGGGAGGGCAATTGAATGAACCTGATCGACATTACCCGCGAACTGATGAAAGCACCGGTCTATCCGGGAGACCCCGCGCCGCAGCTGCAGCCGCTGACGCGCATTTCGCTCGGCGATTCGAGCAATACCACGGCGATCACCGCCTGCCTGCACAACGGCACGCATATGGATGCGCCGCGTCATTTTCTGCCGGAGGGCGTCGCGATCGATAAGGTCGATCTTGATGCGTGTATCGGCGAATGTACCGTGATCGAATGTGACGGTCTGTTGCTCGGCGATCGGGCGGAAGATCTGTTGCCGTATCTCAAAAAGCGGGTGCTGTTCAAGGGCTCGGTACAGCTGTCACCCAGCGCCGCGTTCGTGCTGTCGGGTGCGGGCATACTGTTACTCGGTGTGGAACAGCCGTCGGTCGCCCCGCCCGAATACACCGAGGAGGTGCACCGTCAGTTGCTCGGTACCGGTATGGTACTGTTGGAGGGGCTGGACCTGTCCAAAGCCACGGCGGGGGAGACCTATCTGCTGATGGCGGCACCCGTCAAGATCGCGGGCGCAGACGGTGCGCCGGTGCGCGCCGTACTGGCAGAACCCAACCGTATCGACTGGAACGAACGCCTGTGGCGTTAAAAACTCCTTGCAAACTCTGCAAAAGTATGATACGATTACATCTGTTTATAAGAGCCTGACCCAAAAGGGGAGAACGATATGAGTCAATACCGATTGCAGATTCCGGAGGGCTACCGCCCGCATCTGGATATTCTGGAAACCGAAAAAGCGATCAAGCTGCTTAAAGATACCTTCGAGGAGCGTCTGGCGCGGCATTTATCCTTAACGCGCGTGTCGGCACCGTTGTTTGTGCTGCCCGCTTCGGGTCTTAACGACAACTTAAGCGGCGTGGAACGCGCCGTCAGCTTTGATATTCTCAACGACGACGGTCACGTGGCAGAGGTCGTGCACTCGCTGGCGAAGTGGAAGCGGTATGCGCTCAAGCGGTACAATATGGAGGTCGGCAAGGGCTTATACACCGATATGAACGCCATCCGCCGCGACGAAGTCACCGATAACATTCATTCGCTGTACGTTGACCAGTGGGATTGGGAGAAGGTCATTGACCGCTCCGATCGCACGGCGGAAACGCTCAAGAGCATCGTGAACCGCATCTACAGCGTGTGCTTGGATATGGAAGCGATGATCGAAGCGCGGTATCCGTATTTGAGCCGCAAGCTGCCGGATCACATCACCTTTGTGACCACGCAGGAATTAGAGGACGAATATCCGGAACTGACCCCGTCCGAGCGTGAGACCGAAGCGGCGCGCAAGTACGGTGCGATTTTTCTGATGCAGATCGGCGGCGTACTCCGTTCCGGCAAGAAGCACGACGGCCGCGCCCCCGATTACGACGATTGGCAATTAAACGGCGATATCATTTTCTATTACCCGCTTTTGGAGCGCGCACTGGAAATGTCGTCGATGGGTATCCGCGTGGATGAGGCATCGCTCAAGGCACAGCTCGAAGCCGCCGGTTGTACCGACCGCGCGGGACTGCCGTTCCAAAAAGCCTTGCTCAGCGGTGAATTGCCGTTGACGGTCGGTGGCGGCATCGGTCAATCACGCTTGTGTATGTTTTTCCTGGAAAAAGCGCACATCGGCGAGGTGCAGGCATCGCTGTGGCCGGAAGAGATGGTACAGCGCTGTGCCGAGGCCGGAATTCCGCTGTTATAAAAATTTTAAGAAATTTCAAAGAAACACTTGATTTTTCAGTCAGCATTCATTATAATAGTTTAGCGCGTGAATGCCGACACGGAGAGTTGGCTGAGTGGTCGAAGGCGCACGATTGGAAATCGTGTGTACG
>CAYZXC010000101.1:0-4436 GCA_964482275.1 uncultured Eubacteriales bacterium | reverse complement strand
AGCATCAGTTCGCCGAATGTGACAACTCTGCTCATTGTTTGATCTCCTTTACTAACTGTACTGCCTCACGGGTGAGGGCTTCGATCTCGTCAAATTTTCCGTCAGCGATCTTATCGGACGGTACCATCCAGCTTCCGCCGCACGCAAACACGGCTTTGCAGGTGAGATACTCGGCAAGGTTTTTCACGCCAATACCGCCGGTAGGCATAAATTTCACTTTGGTATACGGTGCCGCCATTGCTTTGATCATCTTGACACCGCCCGCCGCTTCCGCAGGGAAGAATTTGAGATAGGTAAGTCCGAGCGACATTGCCATTTCGACCTCACTCGGCGTGCAAACGCCGGGAATGATGGGATATCCCTTGTCGTTGCAATGCTTGACGACCTCAGGATTGGTGCCGGGACTCACGATAAAGGAAGCGCCCGCAGCCATGGCTTTATCTGCCTGTTCGGGGGTGAGTACCGTACCGGCAGCGATCAGAAAATCCGGATACGCCTTGGCAATACGGCGGATAGATTCCTCTGCGGCATCGGTGCGGAACGTGATCTCCGCGGCGCACAAACCGCCCTTTTTCAACGCTTCCGCGAGCGGCAGGGCATCTTCGACATTGTCAATCTTGATGACCGGAATGACGGCTGTGTTTTGGATCTGTTGGATCAGTTGTTTCATACAAGTGCCTCCTTAATATTCGTATAGCAAATTTTGGTAACGAGGGTTTCGCCAGCTGCGCCGTCGTATTCCCCGCTCTGCACCCATTCGCCGATCAGATTGCAAAGGATCTGACGAAAATAGTCGTGGCGGGCGTATGATAAAAAGCTGCGCGAGTCGGTCAGCATTCCGTAGAAGCTGCCGAGAGAGGCGTTTTCCGAGATCGTCTTGATCTCGTCCTCTATGCCGCGCTTATGATCGCAGAACCACCAGGCCGCACCGGCACGGACGTTCGGGAACGCCGCCGTGATGCAGGCGATCTGTGCAATGTTTGCCTCATTGAGCGAGTAGATGACGACCTTGGGAAGTCCGGTTCTCACATTGATGGCATCCAGCATACGAATGAGCGCGTTGCCGTCCACCGTGTTACCGACACAATCGACACCGCAATCGGCACCGAGCCGTTCGGCGAGAACGGAGTTTGCGTTGCGCACCACCGCCAAATGCCATTGGGATACCATGTTTTTTTCTTTATATAGGCCGTTGACGTAGACGTACAGGTTCCCGATCAGCCCGCCGTACTCGTCGTCGGTGATCGGCCTACCGGCCAGCACCGAGCGGAACGTAGCATCCCCTTCGGCGTCATCGGCAATGCGGTTCGGGAACGTCGGGATACCGACATCGCTGCAACGGCAACCGTGTGCCGCAAAGAAATCCAAACGGTTTGCGATCGCCGCCTTGAGCGTCGGGAGATCCGTGACCTCCACCCCACTGACCGCACTGAGCTTTTCGATATATTCCGCATAGCCCTCGCGGCGCATCAGCATCACATTATCCGTGCGGAACGAGGGTAATACCCGCACAGCGACGGTTTCGTCTGCGGCGATCTTTTCGTGCCACGCCAGATCATCGATAATATCATCGGTCGTGCAAATGATCTCCACATTTGACTGCGCGATCAGCTTGCGCGGAGACATCGCCGTTTTGGCAATGTACGCGTTTGCCTCGTTCCAGATCGCCTCGGCATTCATTTTGTTCAGCGGTGCATGGATACCGAAATACTGCGCCAATTCCATATGCGACCAATGATACAACGGATGACCGGCAGCAAACTCCAGCGCCTCAGCATATTTGAGGAACTTCTCCTTATAGGTCGTTTCCTTGCCGGTTATGTAGGCCTCGTCGATCCCCGCGGTACGCATCAACCGCCATTTGTAGTGGTCACCGGCAAGCCAGATCTCACCGATGTTTTCAAAGGGACGATCCTCATAGATCTCCTTTGGTGACAGGTGACAGTGATAGTCCACGATGGGAAGTGCTTTGGCAGTGCGATACAATTTTTTTGCCGCCGCATTGGTAATAAACGCTGTTTGCTTCATATAGTCACTCCCTTATATAATACTATAGTATACAGGAAATCTCTTTTCAAGTCTATATCAAATAAAGGTAAAAAAACATTGAAAAAATGCGCATATTCGGTTATACTGTGGGAAAAGAGGTGATAAACATGGCAACGCCGATCATCAACGCAGAGCACCGCTATACGGCTCATCCCGATATCAGTAAGTTTACGATGCACACACACGAAACGTATGAGATCTACTGTTTTGTATCCGGAACAGCAAAATATTTTATCGAGGGCACCGTATACCGATTGAAGCAAGGCGACATCCTAATCACAAAAAAAGCAGAGGCACACACGCTGATGTTCGGCAACGATATGCCGTATGAGCGGATGTTTATCCAATTTAACGCCGACGCACTGCTCGGCGCATACAAGGAAACCGCACTGCCGTTTCTGGATGATAGGCCGCTCGGAAAGTGCAACTATTACCCTGCCGCCCTCTCTTCAAGTCGTCGCTGGACGGAGTATTTTCACAAGATCTGTGCCGCCGACGATACGGAAGAACAGCGGTTGTATCTGACGGTACTGATATCCGAGCTCAGCGAGCAACCCCCCTGTCCGGAGGAAAAAGAAGATCGCAAGGATAGCATGGCGGATATCATCGCGTATATCAACTGCCATTTGACAGAAGACTTGTCCTTAGAAAACCTTTGCGACAAATTCTATGTAAGCAAATCACACCTCAACCGCAAATTCAAGCGGCTGACCGGTTCCACCGTGTGGGAATATATCACGACTAAACGACTGATAGCAGCAAAGGAGCTACTGCAGAACGGCAAGCGCCCCACCACCGTCGCCACTCAGTGCGGCTTCCGCATATATTCAGCATTTTTTTACGCATACAAAGCAAAATTCGGTGTGTCGCCGAAACGGGACTTTATCCCAAACCGTCCATAATACGATCGGTTTCCATCCACCCGTTTTCTACATATATATTGACAGAAATCACACGATTTTTCAAGATATTTCCTTCTTTCGAACAGAATATTTTAAAATCCAATTTTTTAGATCAATTTTTTTGCAAAAAGGATGTAAGATTTGGGGAACGAGGAGTGCTTTGCATGAAAAAGACTACAAAGAATGTGCTGATCGCATCGGGTATAGTCGCAGGTGCAGCGGCACTCGGCGCGCTGTATCACGGGACAGTACAAAAGCTGATGAACATCGCTCTCAACCGTGAGCAGCCCAAAAATATCAACATAGAACGGGGTCGCAATCTGCTGATGGGTTCACCGGAGCTATCGAATGTCATGAGCACCATCATGGACTGCGCAGGGGCGCTGGAGCGCCGCGAATGTGAAACAATTGAGATCGCCGCGCACGACGGGGTTAAGCTCGTCGGGCACTGGCGCGCACCGGAGCATCCGAAACGCGTTATCATTGCTATGCACGGTTGGCGGTCATCGTGGTCACAGGATTTCGGTATGATCGCGGATTTTTGGTACGATGACGGCTGTGCGGTATTGTACGCCGAGCAACGCGGTCAAGGCGAAAGCGGCGGTGATTATATGGGTTTTGGCCTGCTCGAACGCTACGATTGCCGCGATTGGGCCGCGTATATCAACGAGCGCGTCGGCGGCGCGCTGCCGCTGTATTTGGCGGGTATTTCCATGGGAGCGACTACCGTGCTGATGGCGACCGGACTGGAACTACCCGACACGGTACGAGGTGTACTTGCGGACTGCGGCTTCACTTCACCGAGTGCGATCTGGCGGCATGTGGTGGAGCAAAATCTGCATCTCCCCTATGTTCTGTACGGTGCTGTTGCCAGCGAACTCTGCAAACGCAAGATCCAATTCAAATCGGATGAATACACCTGTATAGACGCCTTGCGCGACTGTCACATACCGGTGCTGTTTATACATGGAACGGACGACAAGTTCGTACCGGTGGAAATGACATATGAAAATTATAAGGCGTGTGCCTCCCAAAAGCGATTATTCATAGTCCCCGGCGCCGATCACGGTCTCTCCTATCTCACGGATGCCGAGGGATACGAAAACGCGGCGAAAGCATTCTGGACTGATCTGGAAGGCTGAATATGCGTCTCACGGGAGTGAAAATCGCACCGCTTACCGCGCTTTGAAACGCCTAAAATCTCAACAAAAAAATACTGCGCAATTTTAAAAAAAGATGCTTGACAAATACCGATATAGCGCGTATAATAGCATACGTCGCCTGTGCGACTGTATATGCGGGTATGGCGGAATTGGCAGACGCGTTAGATTCAGGTACTAACGCGCGAGAGTGTCATTAAGACCTCTGCTGTTTTCTCCTAAGAACCGCATAAAATCAAGGGGTTTCACGATTTTTGACCTTGATTCCTGTTTGTTCAAAAATCTCAAAAAAACACTTATTTCTAACGGATTTCTAACAAACCGT
>CAYZXC010000100.1:0-4438 GCA_964482275.1 uncultured Eubacteriales bacterium | reverse complement strand
TTGCCCCTGAAATTGGACGATAAGGATCTCAGCATATATCCTTCCGAGATCACCGATGACGTGGAATTGATCGATGAAGACGGACAAGCCTTTGATCCCGTTTCGTATATTTTAACGCTGGCACGCGAAAAGAAACTGTACGTGTACGCAGTATTGGATCTTCGCGTGCGCGACGGCGAAGAGTGGGATCCCCGCACCGAGGAAGGACTGGCACACACACTGGACATGGTGAACGAGGTCACGTCTCGTTATGCCGTAGACGGCTATTTCCTGTCCGGTTTCACCTTCGCGGGTGAGCAGGTTCCGGATGAGGAACGCCACATTGCCGAAGAAGCGCTGGATACCTTGGTACAAAACGTTACGCAGACCATTTATGATGCCGATCCGAATCTCTATACCGGATTACTGTCGACCGGTGTATGGGCGCACAGCTCGGTGGATGAGCGCGGCTCGGAAACGGCAGAATATTACGAGGAATTTACCGACGGCTGTGCCGATACGCTCTCCTGGTTGGAGCAAGGCTTGTTCCGGTGTGTGATGGTGCAGAACTACAGCTCCACCAGTCATCCGACCGCCTCGTTTCAGAACGTACTCAAGTGGTGGGACAGCGTTGCCGAAAAGCAGCAGCTTCCGTTGTATATTTCACATTCCGCCGCTACTGTCGGTTCTTACCGCACCGGTTGGAAAGCTACTGATCAGCTCGCACAACAGTATTTGTACTGTAAATCCACTGCCGCTTGGCAGGGAAGCTGCTATGATTCACTCTACGCATTGCGCACCAATACTACCGGCGCAGCAGAGGCGCTGGGGCGCGCCTATGAAGGGACGTTGGACGAGGAATATATCTATAACCAGTTGACGTTGACGTTCCCGACAAAGACAAGCTACACCACGACGGAGTCGACCATTACTTTACAGGGGGGCGGCGACACGAATTTTCCGCTGACGGTCAACGGGGAAACGGTGGAGCTGACGGAACACGGCTTTTTCTCACTGAACTACACCTTGAATGTCGGTGTCAATACCTTCGAATTTTCTCACAAAGGCACAACCAAAACCTATAAGGTTACCTACAAGCAAACGATTTTGCAAAGTGTATCACCGACTGCCGATATGACGGTCGATGGCGGCACCCCGTTTATTATCAGCGCGATCGCCCGTGAAGGATCCACCGTCACAGCGACGGTCAACGGTACAAAGATCCAATTGACGGCTTCCACGATCAAAGAGGATGAAAGCGGCAATACCGCCACCGATTTTATGGAATACAAGGGTACCTATACCTTGCCCGCAGGCAAGATAGGACAAGCTGTGGATCTTGGAAAGATCTCGGTAAGCGCCAGCTATAATGGGCTCTCAGAGTCCAAAAGCGGTGGAGCTGTCACCGTAAAAGCGTTGCCACAGCCCACCACGACCGCCTCGACTGCCACGACCGCAACGAATGTCAGTGTGCCGGCGGGAACACCGATCCCCGCGCCATCCGATGACGTGAAGATCGTCACGATCACTTCGGAATATGCGGAAACCTTTTCCGGCGGTGGCTTAACAGACGACTATTCCCGCCCGTATAATTCGTATTTACCGAAGGGGACGCAAGACTATTTGGTGAGTACATACAGCGGTAGCCTGTCGTACTATCTACTCGCTTCCGGTAAACGCGTTTACTGCAAGGATGCAACGGTGACTACCGGTGGCACGCTTAACTATACGCCTCTGCAAAACGGTAAGACCACTATTACCTCGACGCACACGAATTTCACCTATAACACCGCTTTTTGCATACCGGTGTATGTGCGCACAAACGGGCAGAGCTACTATCGGGATTCTTCCACTACAGAGCCCCATTACGGCTTGGAGAAATACTCGCAAACGACCACCGGTATTGATATTACCTTCTACTACCTTTCCGAAATACCGGCATTACCGGATGTTTCCCAAAGCCCGTTGTTCAGCTCGGCTCAGTGGATCGCGGGTAGCGAGGATAATAGCTTCATACTGCGGCTTACTCTTAAGGAAAAAGGCGCCTTTTACGGTGTTTCCACCAAGTGGAGCGGCAATCAATTAACGATCTCGTTTTTAAATCCGGCGGACATCTCAGGCAATTCGGCTTCCGAAAAGCTGAAGGGTGTGCGCATCTTGTTGGATCCCGGTCACGGAACCTCCAACGACAAACCGTTGGAGGCTCCTTTCAATCTGAATTATGCGAACACCTTAAAGACCAAGCTGGAAGCCTTGGGAGCGACGGTGGATATGACCCGTACGTCTGCGCTGACCTCTGAATTGTCGTTGCAGAACCGTGTACTTATGGCACAGGCAACCGGCTATCATTTGGTCATTAGCGTTCACATGAACGGCGCTAACGGTAATGCGACGGGTGCTACGGTTCACTACTATTCGGAGTGTGCTTATACGCCTTCAAAGATCATTTACGATATGATGCACGCCGTTGAGGTCACCTACGGCGTCGGTACCACCGCTAACGGTACGCCACGCTCCAGCGGTACGGTATGGGGCACATTGTACATGACCCGCTCGATCTTCCATTGCCCGTCGATCTTGTTGGAATGTGCCTTTTTGGACAACGTCAAGGATAAAGAAGCGCTTATTGATCCGGTGTATCGTGACAAGCTGATGCAGGCGGTCACAGACGGTGTCGTGGAGTATTTCAGCGCCATGTAAAAACACGAAGAGCGTCAGATCACACTGACGCTCTTTTTTAAGGAGGACTACAGTATGCCGCTTGAGCGTTTTTCAAAGGCCGTTTTAGACGAAACACTGGGCAGCTCTTTTGATGTGCAGGTATACGGGGAAGTGGATTCCACCAACAGCTTGGCACGTGAGCAGGCAGCAGCCGGTGCGCCGGAGGGCACGGTGATCCTTGCCGACAGGCAAAAGCAGGGAAGAGGACGCAGGGGCAGACAGTTCTTCTCGCCGGAAGGCAGTGGCCTTTACATGAGTATTATTCTGCGCCCCGATGCCGATACCTCGCCTTTATACATCACCACCGCCGCGGCTGTCGCTGTGGCAGAAGCCATTGAAGAAGCGGCGGGGATATCGGCAGCTATCAAATGGGTGAACGACGTGTATTGCCGCGGCAGAAAGGTATGCGGCATTTTAACCGAGGGTGCCTTCGACAGCGGCGCGTTGCAATACGCCGTGTTGGGGATCGGTGTAAACGTTGTTTCTCCGACCGGAGGATTTCCTTCCGAAATAGAAACGCGTGCAGGCGCTGTTTTCGATGATAAAACGCCGCCTACAGCTCATCCAAGGGAAGAACTAGCGGCGGCGATCATCACGCGTTTTTGGGTGTATTACAGGGCACTTTCGGCAAAAGCGTTTTTGCCGGCCTACCGTTCGCGCGATCTTCTTAAAGAGCGAACGATAGAGGTGTTGGATCTGAACGGCGTTGTCATTCAAAAGGCAACGGCGTTGGGGATAAGCGACGAATTCGAATTGTTGATCCAAGACGAAAACGGCGATACCCGTGCGTTATCATCCGGTGAGGTCAGTTTGCGCTTATAACTGTGCGAGAAGCGTCGGGAGTGCAGAGAGACTGTCGATCTCAAAATCCGGTACGGCAATGGGGCTTCGTGCGCTGTGCGCAGGGTTAAACCAACAGGTGCGGATACCTGCCAGATTGCCGCCGCGAATATCGGAGCTGAGGCTGTCACCGATGATGACGGCCTTTTCTTTTTCAAAGTTGGGGATACGGGAAAAGCAGTACTCGAAATAACGCGGATCGGGCTTGTTATAGCCGATCTCGTGCGATATGAATATGTCCTTGAAATAGGGGAGTATCTCTGCACTGGCTAAGCGGCGGCGCTGAATGGAAGCGGTTCCGTTCGTCACAAGGTACAGATCGTACGTGGTGAAAAGCGTTTCCAAAAGCTCAGGTGCCCCCGCTATAAAGTAGTGGCCGACACCCAATAACTCTTCATACAGTGTCCTCACTTTTTCCACGTCGCAAGGGAGACCGTATTCGTCAAACAATAGCGTGAAGCGACGGCGCAGTACCTGCTCTCGTGTGAGTTCCCCGCGTTCCAGCAGTTCCCATTGCGAGCGGTTTATCACGTGATAGCGCGCAAGGATCTCATCGGTGGGGGTGAGACCCAGCTCCCGCATAGTGGACGATAAAGCCACCTGCTCCGCCATTTTAAAATCCAACAGAGTGTCGTCAAGGTCGAAGAAGAGCGTATTGAGCATTTCGTATAAACTCCTTATGAAAAATCCCCCGAAAGAGTCATATCTTCCGGGGGATCGCTTATGACACGTTATTTCTTTTTGCCTTTTGCCTTGCCTTTTGCCGCTTTACGGCGCTCAGCGTGCTCTACCCACAAAGCCCACATCGGTGTGCAAAGGAAAGTGGAAGAGTAGAAACCGGAAACGACACCAAAGGTCATCGGCAGTGCGAAGCTTACGATCGCATCCATCGAGAAGA
>CAYZXC010000099.1:0-4706 GCA_964482275.1 uncultured Eubacteriales bacterium | reverse complement strand
ACGTTGCTGTTGGCCGCCGGATAATTCACACGGATAGGCGTCACGCTTAGCAGACAAACCGACCTGCCCCAAAAGGGACAGCGCCTTTTCCTCGATCTCAGCGTTGATTCGCTTGGCATTTGCCTTGTAATCCGTGCGCTCCTTGGCTTGCAGTTTCGGTGCCAGGCACACATTTTCCAAAACACTGTATTGTGGGAACAGGTTGAAGTTCTGAAACACCAGTCCGAAATGCAAGCGATTTTGCCGCACCTCAGCATCGCGAAGTGTGTGCTGGTTGCTACCGTCAAACAACACTTTGTCGGCAACACGGATGATGCCTCTTTCCGCTTCCTCCAAGAAATTCAAACAGCGAAGCAATGTTGTTTTACCGCTGCCGGAGGAACCGATAATGGAAAGAACGGTTCCTTTTTCCAAGGAAAAATCAATTCCTTTGAGGACTTCGGTCTTGCCGAAGCTCTTTGTAATACCCGTTACTTCTAATAGTGCCATGATTAACTCCTGAAATAATTGAGTTTCTTTTCCAAACGCCCCAATACAACGGTGAGCAGTCCGACAAACAACAGATAAAACGCACCGGTATAAAACAGCGGCCAGATCATGGCTTTTGTAGCGGCGAGTTCTTTTGCTTGCTTGATGATCTCGCAGACCATAATACAGTTGGCAAGTGCCGTATCTTTGATCAGCGTGATGATCTCGTTGGACATAGGGGGGACAATGCGTTTGATGACCTGTTTCAGCACGATTTTCCGAAACACCTGCGACTTGGTCAACCCCAATACGTACCCAGCCTCATACTGGCCGCGCGGAATACTCTCTATACCGCCACGGTAGATCTCGGAAAAATAGCAGGCATAGTTGAGCGTGAATGCGATCAACACCGCTACAATACGACCGGAATCGGTGATGCCGTAGTTAAGCAGCATATACCGATCGACGTAACTGAAGATAGGCGTATTAAACAAGAGCCCCGGCACATAATAGATGATGAAGATCTGCAGCATCAACGGAATACCGCGAACAATCCAAACAACAACCTTTGAAACGACTTTTAATGGCTTCCATTTGCTCATAGAGCAGAACGCTATAGGCAAACCAAGCGGTGCGCCGCAAAGCAGCGTCACCGCAAAGATCAGCAACGATATAGCAAAGCCGTCAAGTAAAAATCGGGTAACTTCCCAAAAAGACATAGCTTACTCTCCAATGGCTTTTTCGTTAAATAAAAGGGGGGACTTATTACTTCTGGTCGGAGAAATCCTTGATTGCCGTGGATGAAACGCCGTATTTCTCCGCGAGCGCTTCAATAGTACCGTCTGCACCGAGTTTTTCGAGCTGCTCGTTGACCTTCGCAGTCAGTTCGCTGCCCTTCTTAAATCCGATACCGTAGTACTCGACGTCGCTGGATAATGCGTCGACGATCGCCAGATCTGCGTAATCACCCTTGCCAACATAGCTCTTGGCAAGCTGTGCGTCGATGACAGCGAAATCAGCAGTGCCGGCTTTAATTTCGGTCAGGCATTCAGTCTGCTTGAGAAATCCCTTGAACGTGGTGCCTTCAAATTCTTTGGCATAGGTTTCGCCGGCGGAACCGCTTTCCGCAACGCCCATTTTACCGTTCAGATCCGCTGCGGCGGCGATGCCCGCGTCAGCTTTTACTACTACGACCTGGCGGTTCTCCATGTAATTGTAGGAGAAATCGACTTTTTCGGAACGCAGGATACCGTCGTCGTCAGCCGTATTGCAGGTAAAACCGTTCCACACGCAGTCGATCGCACCGGACTCCAGATCGGTATACTTTTGCGACCACTCAATTTCTTGGAACAATACCGTGTATCCCAGATTGCCGAACACGGCTTTCGCTAACTCGGTATCATAACCAACCAGCTCGTTATTTTCGTCAAAATAGTTCATCGGCGCATAAATGGTGTAGCCGACAGTGATTACCTTCTGCTCACTGGGAGTACAGCCTGCAAAGCAGCAGACCACCAGCAGACAGGAAAGACAAAGTGCCAATACCTTTTTCATAACAATACCCTCTCTTTTTTGTGATGTGCTCATTATATACCACCACATTAGCAAAGTAAAGTGGAAAATCGTGAAAAATCCGCTTTCTACGTTTTGCACAAATAGAAAGCGGATGTTTTGTTCACTATGCCTGCTTCGCGTTTTTTGTTGGCAAACTGGCGAGCAACACCGAACCGAACATCAGGCAGCATCCGATGATCTCACGGGTGGAAAGCGTGTCGCCTTGAACGATCCAACCCGTCAGCACGGCGAATACAGATTCGAGACAAAGCAGCAACGAGACCACGGTGGGGTTGCTGCCTTTTTGCGATACGATCTGCAGGGCGTAGGCGATGGCACTGGAAAAAACGCCGATATATACGAGCGGGAACCAATGTTTTAAGATCAAGTCAGCCGAAGGTGCCTCGAAAACAAACATTAGCACAGTACTGATGGTTGCTACTACGAATAACTGAGCACAGCACAGGTGTATGCCGTTAATTTCCGGCAAACGGTCTACGAGCATGATCTGTAATGCGAAAAACAGCGCGCACAATAAAATTAACAGATCGCTGGGTGCGATGGTAAACGAATCGGTGATACACAGCAGATATAAGCCGACAAGTGACAGGCCGATACCGATCCATACGGTATACGGTGCGCGTCGGTGAAGAAAAATACCGAGGATGGGAACGAGTACGACGTACAACGAGGTGATGAATCCGGCTTTACCGGGATCGGTTGCGCCGATGCCGGCCTGCTGAAGATTGGCGGCAGCTGTAAGTAACAGACCGCAACCGAGGCCGCCCCAAATCAGTTGCTTTTTGTAAGCGGCACGCTTTTCTTGGGGTACAGTGATCTTTTTCCTTAAGACAAAGGATATGAGTAAAAGTGCAAACGCGCCGATCCAGGAGCGAACGGCGTTCACGGTGAATGGGCCCAGATCTTGTGCGGCAATATCCTGTGCCACGAATGCCGAGCCCCAAATCAAGGCGGCGAGCAACGGGCATAGTGTACCGCGTATGTGAGAAACGCGTGATGGCATAGGGAGAGAACCTCACTTTTTACAGGAATGGCATCAGTGTACCACAAAACGACGCAAAGCGCAAGCCTCCCGCACTTGACAACCGTCGAAAATATCGGTATTCTAATAAGGATACAAGAAGGAGGAAGACTGTATGGATAAATATAAGCGTTTGTTTTCCAACACGATTATTTTTGCTATCGGCACCTTCAGTTCAAAACTGCTGTCCTTCTTCCTCACGCGTTTGTATACCGAGGTGCTGTCCCAAGGAGAGTACGGTATCACCGATATGCTGCAGCAGAGCGGCAATTTGCTGTTGCCGCTGATCACGTTGGGCATCACTAATGCGGTGGTGCGTTTCGGATTGGATAAGGGTGTGCGCAAAAGCGATGTATTCACCACCGGTCTGCTGTCGCTGCTCGGTGGTATGGTTCTGCTGTTGGTCGTCAGTCCTCTGCTCGGCTTCATTCCGCTGATCACCGATTATGTATGGCTGCTGTGTATCTTTGTGTTCACCTCGTCGTTGCGTTCCCTGTGTGCGCAGTTTGTTCGGGCGCAGAATCGGGTCAAGCTGTTTGCGGTCGACGGTATATTGAGCACACTCACCACGATCCTTTTTAATATCCTATTTTTAGTGGTATTCAAATTTGGTATCGTCGGCTATATGTTCTCCATCATTTGTTCCGACATTTTATCGGTCATATTCTTAGTGGTGGTTGCGCGTTTGCATCGATTTGTCAACGTCCGTTCGTTGGATTTTTCTGTGATGCGCTCGATGCTCAAATACGCGATTCCGCTCATCCCGAATACCGTACTGTGGTGGATCACCAATGTGTCCGATCGGTATATTGTCAGTTGGGTGTGGGATGAGTCGTATACCGGCCTGTATGCGGCAGCGTATAAGATTCCGTCACTGGTTATTTTGGTGTCCGGTATTTTTATGGATGCTTGGCAGATCTCGGCGGTGACCGAGGTGGAGGGGCGCAATCGTTTCTATACGAAGATCACCTCCCTGTACAGTGCGTTTCTATTCGTGATGGCATCCGGTGTGATCCTGTTCACGCGATTTGTGCCGCACATTTTGTTTGCGGAAGAATACTATGAGGCGTGGCGCTATATCCCGTTGCTCACCATCACGGTCGTGTTCACCTGCTTGGTAAATTTCCTCGGCAGTATTTATATGGTGGAAAAGAAGAGTGTGCGCTCGCTTCTTACGGCGTTGCTCAGCGCGGTGATCAACATCGTGCTCAACCTATTGTGGATCCCGAAATACGGTGTCAACGGTGCGGCCGCAGCGACACTCGTGTGTTATCTTGTGGTCTTTATCGTGCGCCTGATTGATACACGTCGGTATATCCGTATCGATTGGCAGTATACCCGCTTGATTATAGGCACCGGCATCGTACTCATTCAAACGGTGATTATGTTAAAAGAAACCCCGCTTTGGATCGTGTCGGAATTATTGCTTTTCACGGCTATGTTGCTGTTGTACGGTAAGGATTTGCTTGCCGGTGTGAAGCATATGCTCAAGCGGTAAAAAAATATTAAAAGTTTTTCAAAAAAGTGTTGACAATTCCATTGAATAATGGTATATTGTAAAAACTGACCCCCTAAACGGGGATCGGTGCAAAGGACCTTGAAAATTAAACAATGCAAACGAAAGAAAGAAACACACTACCCG
>CAYZXC010000098.1:0-4734 GCA_964482275.1 uncultured Eubacteriales bacterium | reverse complement strand
AAAACCGCGTGCCCGCCGTTTGGTATACAAAATAACGTTATACGTTGAACAGGAATTCGACGACGTCGCCGTCTTTCATCACGTATTCCTTGCCCTCGGTGCGGACAAGGCCCTTGCCGCGGGCGTTGGCGAGAGAACCGCACGCCATCAGATCGTCAAAGGCGATGACCTGTGCACGGATAAAGCCGCGTTCGAAATCGGTATGAATACGGCCGGCCGCTTGCGGGGCTTTCCAGCCGTTGCGGATCGTCCACGCCCGAACCTCTTTTTCACCGGCGGTGAGGAACGAGATGAGGCCGAGCAGGTGGTAGCTTTTTTGAATGAGGCGGTCAAGGCCGGAATGCTCCAGTCCGAGTTCGGACAAGAACATCAGCTTTTCCTCCTCGTCCATATCGACGATGTCGGCTTCCATCTGTGCACAGATGGGCAGTACCTCAGCACCCTGCTCGGCCGCCAGTGCTTCCACTTGCTTGTAATGCGGGTTATTTTTCGGCTCGCCGCCGGAAAAATCGTTTTCACTTAAGTTTGCGGCGTAGATGATGGGCTTGGAGGTCAAGAGTGCCATATTGCCCATCATCGCGGTTTCGTCCTCGTTGCAATCGAGTGCGCGGGCGGGTTTGCCGCTTTCCAAGAGTTCCTGCAGGCGCTTTAAGAAATCCAGTTCCTTTTGCAGACTTTTATCGCCTTTGAGATCCTTGGTGACGCGGGCGATGCGGCGCTCCACCATTTCCATATCGGAAAAGATGAGTTCTAAGTCGATGGTTTCAATGTCGCGGAGCGGATCAATGCTGCCCTCGACGTGGATGATGTCGTCGTTTTCAAAACAGCGAACGACGTGCACGATGGCATCACATTCGCGGATGTTGGCGAGGAACTTGTTGCCGAGGCCTTCACCCTTGCTGGCACCCTTGACGAGTCCGGCGATATCGACGAATTCGATCACTGCGGGAACGATGGGGGGCACCTTGCTGCCCTCGGTATACAGTTCGCACAGCGTGTCTAACCGCTTATCCGGCACCGCGACCACGCCCACGTTGGGGTCGATGGTGCAGAACGGGAAGTTGGCGCTTTGCGCACCGGCGTTGGTGATAGCGTTAAACAGGGTGGATTTGCCGACGTTCGGCAACCCGACAATTCCTAGTTTCATATATATCGATGCTCCTTTACATTTCCTGTAGCAGATTGATGCAACTACTTGATTATAGCGCAAGGTCGTATTTTTTTCAATACGAATGCGTAATTTTTGATCGCACCGTATCTGAACGGTTCTTTTTCGGTCGTATATCGATCCGTTACACCGAAAAAGTGACAGGTTAAACCGGAAGGGCGCTCCGTGCGGATCCGCACAGAGCGCCCTTTTTTACTATTTATGCCCGATTATTCCGTCCGGAAACACGGAGGCCGCTATCAGGCTTTCGGGCGCAATATCCAAGGCGTCCGCGATGTTAAAAAACACATCCAGCGAAAACCCGTACGCCATATTGGGCGCCTCAATATTACTCAGCAACGAGCGGCTGATCGACGCCTTCTCCGCTAACTTTTCCTGCGACAGACCTCGTATTCTTCGGAGTGTGGAAATGGCAATGCCAAGCTGTATGAAACGATCCCTGTTTTTATAATCGACTTCCTTCCCCATAATCAAAACCTCACTTGTCGATAACAGATTGTTCTTATAATAATTATACGGTCTGCCCGATCATCTTTCAGTATTTGTATATAAGCACTTGACTGTATCAGTCAGCGTCAGTATAATTATATTTGCATTTTGCCTTCTTTCATATGCGAATGATTGTGCCTGTAGGTGATTGCATGCGACAGGGGAATTGTGTGTATTTTTGTGTGTGTCAGCGTCTTTTGGGGGCACCGTGCGCCTTTCGTTGATAAAGTGCACAAAAATTTGCGTGAAATTGTTGCATTTTTTCAAATTTGACGGATTGACAGAACGAAAGATACTGTGTATAATAATTCCAAAATCGTTCGTATGCGTCAACTGGATCCGCCGTTACGGAGGCGTACTACGTTTGGCCAACGCACCTTTTTCAACCCCAAGTGTGGCTGCACACATCCCGGTGTTCCAATTGAATCTGCGCCTGAGCCTAAGAGCCTGTGCCATCTAATCGTTTTTATGCGATTGTGGTGCAGGCTTTTTTATTTGGATTTTGAGGCGGTAAAACGAGGTGAAACCATTTGCAAGATACATTGCAACCAAAACCGGAGGACAGCGATACTGAAACCATGCGGCGTCGTTTCTTGTGTCCGTCCTGCGGTAAACATACGGTGCTGTGGCTGCTCCCCACTACGGAGATCAAGGACTTGCCGGTCAAATGCAAACGGTGCGGCAAGGAAAGCATCGTGAATATCGCACCCACTTTGGAACCTTAATCCCCCTTCACTGCGCGCAAAAACTTGTTGCTCTTTATGCGCAAACGCTCGTCGTTTGTATTATTTTTCTGCATGATGTAGCAAACACTTACAAACAGGAAGGAAAACGCCAAATGAAACAGGATGAGACCCGTCGCCGCTTGATTGACGGTACTATCCACGTCATTGCAAGAGACGGACTTGATAAGGCAACAACCAAACAGATCGGAAAAGAAACCTCCACAAACGAAGCGTATATCTACCGTTGCTTTGAAGATAAGGAGGATCTGCTTTCCAAAGTATTCGATGCCTTGGACGAAGAGCTGTTTGCCAAAACGATACAACACGTAGAAGTGATGTACGTGCGGGAAATGGAATACGAGCTGCGCTGCCGGTTCTTCTTTTCCGCTATCTGGAGTTACTTGTTGGGCAACCGCGACAGATGCTTGTCGTATGTGCAGTACTACTACTCGCCCTATTTTCACAAGCATTCGGCAGAGACGCATAGGGCTCGCTACACGCCGCTCGTCGACAAATTCAAGGATGCCTTTAAGAGCGAGGCAGACGTGTGGATGATCCTCAATCACATTCTAAACGTCGTGCTGGATTTTGCGGTAAAGGTGCACAACGATCAGATGCCCAAGGAAGACAATTATACCGAACACGTTTTCCGTGTCATATACCGTTCGGTAGAACAGTATTTCAAAAAAACGGAGGAGGGTGATTCCCGATGAAGAAAGCGCTAAACATTATTAAAACCACGCTTGTGTGGCTGGTGGTGCTGCTTGCCGTGTCGATGATGATCTTCACGGTGATCTCCGTGACGACTTTTAATCGCAACGACCGCGACTTATTCGGCTATAAAATGTACATCGTCAATTCGGATTCCATGGCTGCCACCGATTTTGATGCCGGCTCGCTGATCCTCGTGAAAGAGGTTGACCCTTCTGTGCTTCAGGCGGGTGATATCATCACCTTTATGTCGCAGGATACCGACAGCTTCGGCGAGACCATCACGCATAAGATCCGCAAGCGGACGATCGATGCGGAAGGTAATCCCGGCTTTATCACCTACGGTACGACCACCGGTGTCAACGACGAGACCATCGTCACCTATCCGTACGTATTAGGCCAGTATCAACGCCACATTCCGGGTCTGGGAACCTTCTTTAACTTTTTAAAGACCACGCCCGGCTATTTCGTCTGCATCTTCACGCCGTTTATGCTCATCATCGTGTATGAAGGCTTGAAATTCTTCAACCTGTTCCGCCGTTATAAGAGAGAACAGATGGAGGAGATGCAAGCCGAAAAGGACAAGATCGAAGCAGAGAAGGCGGAGAACGCCAAGATGCTGGAGGAGCTCCGCGCGCTGAAGGCTCAGTTGGAAAATCAGCAGCCTGCGCCGGTTGCAGCCGAACCCGAACCGGAACCCGCCGAGGTAACCGAGTAAACGCCACTGTCCCCCTGTCGCAACACCAAGGAGAACACAATGCCCACCGCAAACGAAACCGAAGCTGAGCTCTGGTGCCTCATTGGCATCGCCGCCGTATTTCTTTTGATCGTGCTGTCAGTCGGAGCGGTCGCCTTCTTTAACGACTTTTCCCGCAGGCTGCGTTACTTAAACAACGAGATCAAACGAACCGACGGTATCGAGCGCCAATATTGGATACGCGAAAAGCGCCGCTTATGGCTGTCGCTGATCCCCTTTATTAAGTATTGACACCTTGTTCATCTTACCTCATGCCGTTCCATCGCTCCGATGGGCGGCAATCAAAGGACATAAGCCTCCCTCGCCTAGAGGGAGGGGGACCGCGTAAGCGGTGGAGGGATAAATCCCCCAGTCATCTTACGATGACAGCCCCCTTTAGGCAAGGGGCTTAATGGTCTTGTGTCTTTTGATTGCCGAGGATTTCATCCCAAGGCAATATGTGAATTCTATAGGAGGCCATAACAATGACAAAAACCAAAAGCACCAAGCGTGCTCTGCTTATGAGCGGTCTTGCACTTTTAATGTGCGCGTCGATGCTCATTGGTAGTACGTTCGCTTGGTTCACCGACTCCGTTACCTCTGCGGGCAACAAAATTCAAGCAGGTACATTGAAGCTCGATCTTGAACTGTATGATGCTAAAAATGAGACTTGGAACTCCATTAAGGAATCTCAGGCGCCTATTTTTGACTATGATCGGTGGGAACCCGGCTACACCGAGGCTCAACTGCTCAGGGTTGAAAACAAAGGCACTTTGGCTCTCAAATGGGTGGCTAAATTTGTTTCTACTTATCAATTGAGCGAGTTGGCCAACGTGATAGACGTATACGTTCGCGCTTACGGTGTGCTCGACGATGATTCAAGTGTCGTTTATCCTGCAGACCGT
>CAYZXC010000097.1:0-4755 GCA_964482275.1 uncultured Eubacteriales bacterium | reverse complement strand
GCGGTAACGGCAGCATTTCTGTGCGGACTCTTTTTCAAATCCAAAGACAAATCGTGAACAAGGCGCACCGATCAAAACAGATCGGTGCGCCTTGTCGTTATCGTTGTTCGTCCCAGTATTGTTGCTGAAGCTCTTTGCGGTATTTGCCGGGCGGCAGTCCGGTTGCCTTTTTGAAAATTTTGCTGAAATATTGTTGACAGTTAAAGCCGCAGCGCTCCGCAATTTGTGAGAGGCTGACAGTCGAATCCCAAAGCAGTTTTTTGGATTCCGCAATGCGCTTTTGTATTAGGAATTCGTGCGGCGTACAGCCGCACGCGCCGGTGAAAATGTTGTGAAAGTAAATGGGGCTTAAATTGACGGATGCCGCAATATCCTCCAGTTGGATGGACTCGGAATAGTGCTGTTCCATATACTGCTTTGCCTGCTTTATGATCGGATAATGGGTGCCGCTGTGAACACGGGGGAGCTCGGAATCGTGCAGCACCGTGTGTAAAAACGTGAGCAGATGGCTGTGCAGCAACAACTCGTTTTCCGCGCTCTCATTCAAGAGGATGATGCTTGACAGCAGTTCGGTCAGCTGTTCGGGGTGACCGCTCTTAAAATATGCGGGAGCGGCCTTCAGCCGTTTGGCCAATTCGCCGTCTGCACAAAATTTCAAGTACATCGTTTTAAAGGGAAGCTCACTGTAACGTATTTGTCCCGGTGCGGCGATCTGAACGTATCCTTTGCGGATAGGATAGGTCTTATCGTCGGCAAAGGTTTTCAGGCCGTCCTCCAAATAAAACTCGATTTCAAATTTTGCCGCGGTGCGTTTCGGTGATACGTGCAGTGCGCCGAACTCACTGCAATCAAAATAGCCGCAGGTAACGTTGTAGGGCAGAGTAAGCATACGATCCCTCACAGTAAGAAAGATTAAAAGTTGAGTAATATTGTCTCTTTAAACGACGGGGGACTTTGCTTTATAATACCATAAGAAGAAATAATTGTAAAGAGGTGTTCCCATGAACCGAGCAACCATTCGCGTCGGAAAACTGAGTATTCCGACGTACCCGGAACCTCCGGCAGAGGAGCTGCCGATGTTTGCGGAGAACCGTGTACATCAGCGCTCGTCCGGCAGACCGTATCCCAACAAAGTGGTGATGCAGGTCGACCGCCGTCACAAAGAGGAGCGGGAATACACGGTCGTCACGCTGGAGAACGACTATGTGCGCATCGAAATTTTACCCGAAATCGGCGGGCGGATCTATTCGGCGCTCGACAAGACCACCGGGTATGACTTCTTTTACAAGCAACACGTGATCAAGCCCGCGCTGATCGGCGTGTTGGGCTCGTGGATATCGGGCGGCGTGGAATTTAACTGGCCGTTTCATCACCGTGCCTCCGGCTTTATGCCGTGCGACTTTAAAACGGAGCAGCAAAAGGACGGCACCGTCATTTGTTGGCTTTCGGAGCACGATCCCGTTGACCGTATGAAGGGGATGGTGGGTATCGTGTTACGCCCCGACTGCGCCTATTTTGAAACACGGATGCGGCTGTATAATCGCACCGATACGGAGCACTCCTTCCTGTGGTGGGAGAACGCGGCGGTGCCGGTCAATGAACAGTATCAGATCTTTTTCCCCGCTGATGTCAGCTACGTGAATTTCCATTACTTAAAATCCCGTACCACCTATCCGATCGCCGGAAACGGTGTTTTCAACGGTATTCCCATGCAGTCTGATCGGGATATTTCGTGGCATAAAAACACGCGCGAGGCCACCTCGTATTTTGCGGCGGCATCCGATTACGATTTCTTTGGCGGGTACGATCACGGCAAGCAGTGCGGCGTGGTACATATCGGCGACCATCACGTATCGCCGGGCAAAAAGATGTTTACGTGGGCGTACGGTCAGCTGGCAAAGTCTTGGGAGAATGCGTTGACCGATACCGACGGTCAGTATGCCGAGCTGATGGCGGGCTCGTATTCCGATAATCAACCGAATTTCTCGTGGTTGGCACCGTACGAAACCAAGCAATTTTCGCAATACTGGTATCCCATTTCGCGCGTGGGCGCGCCGACCTTCGCGAACCTTAACTGCGCCTTGCGTCTTGACAAGGAAAACAGCAAACTGTATGTGCAAGCGACCGCACGGTACGAAAACGCACGCGTGCGGGTGCTGGACGGCGAGCGGGTTCTTGCGGATACCGTGTGCGACCTTGACCCGACCGTGTGTGCGGAGATCGCGTGCGGGGATATGCCGTCGTTTGTGACGGTGGACATCACCTGCGGCGGGAAAACGGTAGCGTACTATCAAGAAAAGCACTATGACAAATTCGTTATGCCGGAAGTGATCACGGATATGCCGTCTGCGGCGGGGATGAACAGCGCAGAGGAGCTGTATCTGGCGGGTGTGCACGTGGATCAGTATCGCGATCCGACGGTCAATCCCGACGCATATTGGACAGAAGCGCTGAAGCGGGATATTCATCACATTCCGTCGTTGATCGCGATGGCAGGTCACGAATATAACCGCTATGCGCTTGACAGCGCGGAGCAATATGCCCTTCACGCGATCGAACGGTTGAACGTGTATAACGAGCGGCACAAGAGCGGCGAGGCATACTACGTTTACGGCAAGATCCTGGAAGCCAAGGGCGAAACCGACCGCGCATACGATTATTACCATAAAGCCGCGTGGGCGGCAGACGCCGTCGCGCGTGCGATGACGCGGATCGCTGTCCTTGACATCAAGCGCGGGGAATTCCAAAAGGCGGCGGAGCACGCGCAGACCGCATTGGATTACGGCCGAAACAATTCATTGGCAGTGGCGGTTTGGGTGATCGCTCAGCGGGAACTCGGCAACAGTGACGAGGCGGACGCGAGGATCCGCGAGCAGCTCACACAAGATCCGCTGGATCATACGATGCGCTATTTGGCAGGGCAAAAGGATCTGTATGCGATCATGGACAGTGACGCGGCACAGACCTGTTTGGATATCGCATTCGATTTCATCGCAATGGGCCGATACGGCGATTGTATCGCGTTGCTCAAGGGTGTGATCGAGAACGGTCACGCGAACAAGATGGTGTATTACACACGGGGGTATGCAACGTTCTGTGCAGGCTTGGACGGTGCGGCGGACTATGTAAGCGGTAGCCGTGCGCCGCTCGGTGTCGCGTATCCGGTGCGGCTTTCAGAAAAATGCGTGTTGGAGGACGTGATCGGCCGCACAGGGAACGCCGATGCTAAAATGCTGCTTGGTTGTTTGCTGTACAACAAGCGGCAGTATACCGAAGCCGCCGCGCTTTGGGAGGACTGTGACGACTATATTGCCACGCGCAATTTGGCGGTCGCCTATTTCAGCCATTTGAACAAGCCCGAAGAGGCGTTCTCGCTGATGCAGCGGTTGTTAGCTGAGCGTCCCGACGATGAAGAGCTGCTTTACGAAACGGTGTGCTTGATGGATAAGATGAGCGCCGCTCCCGAAGATAAGATCCGGTTGATGCGTTCGCATACCGTCACGCGTGACGATATATTGACAGAGCTTGCCAAAGCCTACAACCAAGCGTTTATGCCGGATGAGGCGCTGAAAGTGCTCTTGTCGCACGCCTTTGTTCCGTGCGAGGGCGGTGAACACGCGATTGCGGATCAGTATATGTTTGCGTATCTGGTGAAAGGCAACGAGGCATTGGAGCAGGGTGAGATACGGCAAGCGTTGGAGTTTTTCAGAGAGGGACAGGTGTTGCCGCAGTCGCTGGGTGCGGGTATTTGGAACCATTGCAAGCGGATTCCGCTCAAATTCCACGAGGCGATATGCTTGGAGCGGTTGGGCGAAAACGAACAGGCAAAGGCGATCTTCCGGTATATCGCCGATACGGAGATCGAGTATTTCAGCAACATGCATTTGAAAGAGCTGCCGTATTATCAGGCTCTGGCGCACGACCGATTGGGCGACGGCGTTTGCGGTCAACAGTTGATCACCAAATATCGCCGCGAGTGGGATAAGATCAAGCAGGTGAAGGATAACGGATATTTTGCCACCACGCCGTTTTTTATCCCGTTTGTGGATGCCCCCGAAAAATTGCGCCGCGCGCAGTGGCTGTATCTTACCGGACTGTGCGAAGCGTATAGGGGCAACGCTGAGCAGGCACGCACACGGCTTGCCGAGAGCGTGCAGCTCAATACGGATAATATGCACGCCTTGTTTTTCAACAGATATTTGTGATAAAAGGTCTTTCGCACGATAACAAAGAACGGTCGGTTGCGCGATACTCCAAGCGGAGCATCACGCAACCGGCCGTTCTTTGTTGCACATTCAAAACGCGCTCAACCTGTAGTTGCATCAAGATAAACAACAAAGTTATATACTTTCACCCGCCTGTGATTTATACTATAATCAGAAAGCGCTTTCGAGTAAATATTTGGAGTGAATGCTATGTTGAAGATCGGCGAAAAAATAAAGGAACTCAGAAAAGCACAAGATGTCACGCAAGAGAAACTTGCGGATTATTTGAACATATCTTACCAAGCGGTCAGCAAATGGGAAAACGGATTCGCCTTGCCGGATATTACACTATTGCCGAAATTGGCAAATTTTTTTGGAGTAACTGCTGACGAGCTTCTCTCAATTAATCCTACCGAAGATGAAAGTAAACTTAATGGGTATTACAAATTATACAGAGAAAACAACAGACAAGGAAAAATGATGGAAAATATTATTCTTGCTCGAAAGGTTCTTGACGAATATCCAAGAAATTTTCAATGGATGTTAAATC
>CAYZXC010000096.1:0-4757 GCA_964482275.1 uncultured Eubacteriales bacterium | reverse complement strand
GAATGAATTTAACAGTTTTAAGAATTTGCAATTTAGATATTGACCGTAATTTTAGCGGTGTATGTGAATATATAGATTTAGCTGTGAAAAAATCTCTCCCTCAGTCAGCTTCGCTGACAGCTCCCTCGTCAGAGGGAGCCATGGGTTAACTTGTCCCTAATTTGACACAAGCATATAATACAACCAGGGCGGTGATTTTGTGAATTCAACAAAACAAAAACAAATTTCAACTATGTTAATTTTAGCAGTATCCTTTTTGATAGAATCTCCTTTGAGAACAACAATGATTTCGATTTTATCATTTTCGCAACCCTTGGCATACATAGTAACAAGTATCGTTTTTTATGTTGCTTTATTTGGGTGCTTTTTAATTGCTTTAAAACCCAATATTACGTCAAAGACAGTTATAAAATCAATTTGTTTAGCATTCGGATTTTTTATATTTGAACAAATAATTTCTGTATTTTTATTTAGTGAAATTATAGCATTAGTGTATGAAATAATTAGACCTTTGATTATTTTTGTTGTTATTCTTTTTGGAAACCAATGGTTGTTGAAAAACAAACTTAATTTAAATAAATTGAGTTGGATTATATTAGGCGGTGCCTTTATTTTAGGTGCATTGTTTAATGTTTTAGAGTATATGCGTGTAATTACAATGATGCAAAATATGGGTAATGATTTTTTCTCATATTTAAGTATGCTAACACCTTCAAATAGTGTTTACAACACATTAGCAAAACTTTGTACATATATCTTTACTTTTACTCTCTTTGTTAAGAAAAACAGTGTTGAAAATTAAGAAAATCAGGTTTTTGACCAGTTCTTTTTGGTCTCTTCACTCTTCTCTCGCGTTTTTCTCTCTTCTCTAAAAAATCTCCGCCACTTTTCCGGATAAGAGATAAGAGAGAAAAGTAGCTTTGGCTTTCGTAAAGCATTGAATTATATCTTCTTTTGTGATATAATCAAGTTCAAAGAGGTGTTAACAATGAAAATCCGTCTTTTTGCGTTGCTCACAGCCCTGGTACTGCTGGTATCACTCAGTGCTTGCTCCGGCGATTCACCGGAAGCCACCGTTATCACAAAGGATCAGGTGAACAAACCCACCGTAACGACTACCACCACGACCACGACCGCCGCGACGACCGGCTCCTCCGGTGCGGTGCAAAACGGTCCATCCACCACCGTTACTTCACAGACCGGTACGACCACCCTGCCGTCCATCGGCACCGAAGCGGGAAACAGCGAAACCGGCGATGCGATCGCGCAGCTTGCCATCTCGCTGATCGACACACCGTACGAAAACGGCGGCAGCGGGCCGGATGCGTTCGATAACCCCGGCTTCGTCATGTATTGCTACAAGCAGAGCGGCTATACCGTTCCCCGTAAAGCAACGCAGATCATCAACTACGGCTTGGACGTCAATCCCGAAGAGATCCAACCGGGTGATATCCTTGTATTCTGCAACGAGATCGGTGAGGATGCGGGCTTCGTCGCCATCTATATCGGTGACGATCAGTTCGTCGCCTCTACCAATCCCACCTCCGGCACCAAGGTACACAAGCTGGACAGCTCCTATTGGGCACAACGGTTTTTATCCGCACGCCGATTCCAATGATCGAAAACACAAAGAGCGGCAGGTCGTTTGACCTGCCGCTTTTCATATCAACCACTCCAAGATCCGTGTTTCCCACATCGGTACTTGCAGCAAGACACGCAGCCGCGCCGGCAACCACACGAAAGCGGTGTTCTCCGTTCCATCAAGCGGCAGCTCCTGCTGCAGTGTCACCGGCTCGTAGGCTTCCCCAAACAGGGTGCGGCCGCTGCGGACGCTCACAAGCAACAGTCCGCCCGCAAACAGCAACCCGCACAGCGTCAGTGAAAAGGCGGAGATCACCGCCGGCCACGTCCGCTTTTTCTTCATCTCGTTACATCCCCTTTAATGTTTGTACCAGCCCTTTTCCCAACAGCTCACCGGAATATAAGGCTTCCTCCAAGGTGTTGACGTCACTGCCGACCTCGACCAGGATCATCCCGTTGCAAAGCTGCTGGTTATACCGCGCGCTCGCCAGCACCATCGGCCGCATCAGTCCCTCGTACCCTGCGTGCAGTGTTTGCTGAAGATGCGCGCCGAAGGAGAGATTTTCCGCCGTGTGCGGGTTCGGAACCGACTGGGTGTTCATCATCCCCACAATGATCATCATTTGCGCGGCTTTTTTGCCGTCGATCACCACGGTGGGCTTCACACGCGTACCGTCCGACTGATAAATGGCATCCCGATGAATATCCAGTACCACACTGATAGAGGGATATTGCTCCAGATACTTTTGCACCGCTTTTCGCGAATGGGTATACGCGCTGCTGTACGGTTGGTCGTGGATCTCGGTATCGTGGATCACGCCGATGCCCGCCTGCCTGAGCTGCTGTGCCACGCGCTCCCCCACCGCCACCATATTTTTATCGGCATCATCGGTACGGCTCTTATCGTCGGGATTGAAAAAGCCGGCATCGTAGTCAAGATAGCATTCGGTGGTGTGAGTGTGGGTGATCAGCACCTGGATGTCGGCGGAAGCCGCATCAAAGTCAATATCCGGTGTACGCGCAAGCGCCGCCGCGATATCCACGGTGGTTTTGGCGTTGTTTTTGATGGCGACGCCCTGTACAAACTCCTTGCCGGCGGACAGCTGCTGTGTCAGTACGACTCCCGCACCCTCCTGCTTTTCCGGCACGGCGGTCGAAGGAGCGGCAGTCACCGCCTGCGCGATGACCTCACCCAATATCACGCGCTGCTCACTGAGCGCGCCGCCCAGTGCGGCGGGTGACTTCGTCACCCACCCGCTGATGAGCTCGACGCTTTCCTCCGGCTGCTGTAATCCCACCGACAGCAGTGCCGCGTGCTCCACGACCTGTGCAAAGGCTTCCGCGGGGATCGCCGTCACCGCCAGCCCTAAAAGTCCACATACCGCGATCAGCACGATCGCAGTCACGATCCGTTGTTTCATTCCACTCACCCATACTACCGTATGAGCGAACTTACAAAGCTATGCTTAAAAGTTCCAGCGGCGAATAGGTCGGCTGCAGGGCGGCGTGGATCGTCATGGCAAGCAGACGCGCGGCGCGCGCGATCATCAGGTCGATCTCACGCGGCGTCACCATCATCTCGGCACCGCGCGGCGATACGGACTCCTGCACGGCACCCGTGAGATCCCGCGCAAGCGTGCCCGCATCCACCACCGTCGGCACACCCACCCCGATCACCGGTACACCGAGGGTCTCGCGGCTCAGCGCTTTACGATTGTTACCCACCCCCGACCCCGGCGAAATACCGGTATTTGATAGCTGTACCGTGCAACCGAGCCGCGCCACGCTTCGCGCGGCCAACGCGTCCACTGCGATCACGGCGGCAGGCTTCACGATTCGGCAGACTCCGGCAACCATCTCACTGCTTTCCATACCCGTATTACCCAGCACGTCGGGTTTCAGCACCACCGTCGGCCGCAGATCGTCAAGCCCCACGCTACGGGCAAATTCCCCCCGGATATGGCGTGTAGCCAGTACCATTGACGCGGTTCGCGGTCCGAGCGCGTCCGGCGTGATCGCCTCGTTGCCGAGCCCCACCACCAGCACACTGCCGCTCTCAGGAAGAAGGAGGCGCAATCGGTCACCGAGCACGACCGCTTTTTTCTCCAGCTCGTGCTCATCGTCGGTCAGCGGCGGCAGCGTCGCCGTGATATAGCGACCGGCACTTTTACCGATGCGTGCCGCCTCCTCCGCTGTCAGATCAAGGCCGGACAGCTCCATGCCTTGGATATGCTCTTTTTGTACCGCCGCGGCAGGTGCGGCTTCCATCGCCAGATCGGTTCGAAATTGCATAACGCTCAACTCCTATTTAATAGTATTAAAAGAAAAAAACACAATATTCTGAAAAAAAGTATTGATTTTCTGCGAACTTCGTGTTATGATAATCCCTGCGTGATTTAGAGTAATTCTTTTTTGAGGAGGTGTGACCATGCCCAACATTAAATCCGCTAAGAAGCGTGTAAAGGTAATTGCTGCCAAAACCGCTCGTAATAAGGCCAGCCGTTCCGAACTGAAGACGGAAATCAAAAAGGCTAACGCCGCGATCGAGACCGGCGCTGACGATAAGGAGCTCCTTGTCAAAGCCGCTGTCAAGAAAATTGACCAGGCCGCTGCCAAGGGACTCCTGCACAAGAACACTGCTGCACGGAGAAAGTCCGCCCTCGCCAAAAAAGTTAACGGTTAATCGTATAACGAGGTTTAAACGCCCTGCGAACTGTACAGTTCGCAGGGCGTTTCTTTTGTTTTGTCAAAACGACAAGGTTCCGAGGCACCCGCCCGCAATTTTAGTGGCGCCGGCGGGTCGGGTTTTTGTTTTTATTTTTCACCCGCCGTTCTTTTTCCACATCCGCCCGCGTACATGTGGAATGTATGTTGGTTTTTTCTGTTTTTTAGGTTTTGTTTTCCACATTTCTTGTTTTATGTGTTGAATTTTTCAAAATTTCTTTGATTTCATGTTAATTTTTTTGGTTTTTGTTGGTTTTCCTATTGACTTTTATGTGGGATTCCTGTAAAATGGGTACAGAATGAAATGTGGGAGGGTATCAATATGTCCACTGTTTATACGCAAGACATCGAGAAAAGTCCGCGAATCCCGCAGCTCGTGGAGCATTTATTTGAGAAGATGCCGGAGATCGAGCCGTATCGCGCGGTATTGCTGACCGAATCGTATCAGCAGA
>CAYZXC010000095.1:0-4934 GCA_964482275.1 uncultured Eubacteriales bacterium | reverse complement strand
ATGGCGTACATACTTTGTACCTGCCTTTTCTTTAGACTCGCTGCGCTCGGGCGACATCGCTTATGGTGTTTTGTCGCACGACAAAACACCGCCCGGAACAAGCGGCAACGCCTAGTATAGCATACGATCTCTCCACTGTCAACACTTTTTTGTTGCGTGTTCTTTTAGTCCCGTTTGTTCTGCAACCTACCGACCGGACGCGAAATGTTTCGGAATATATTCCCAAAACCCCCGCCTTTATTTTGCCGCGCGACGTTTGAGAACGAACCAAACCGTAACCGCCGCCGCAATCACCACCGCAGCGATCGTGAACCATATCCAAACCGACATACCGGCGGGGGCTGTTGCAGACACCACCTGCTCGGCAACAAACCAAACCGAGCAATGCGTCGTTGTAAAGGTCAGTCGCCCATCTGCGTCCACCGACGCGGTGTCCTCTAAATGCGCCGCACCGTTCTCGTCGACGCTGTATATATCCACCGTCTTGCCGAGAAACTCGTCGTCAACCTTGATCGTGATCGCAGCCTTGCCGGGCAGTGCGCCGTGATGAGCGAAGGTGAACGGATAAATCTTCCTGTCTTCGACGACCGCCTTTGCCGCCTGCTGTGCCGCCTGCTGCGCCTGTTCTTCCACCTCTTCACCGAGGGTGATGGAAACATTGAGAAGTGCGGAGGCGGTGGTTTCCATGTCCGCCGTCTCAAAACGCCACGCAAAATTCTCACCCGTAATGGTCACGCTGTCACAATCTTCGTCAAAATAGCTGCTGAGATCCACTAACTCCTGCGTGTCAACCACCGTAATCTGAACATCCGTGGGCACCGTCGTCGCAGCGGGCGTCGTGTAGGTTTCCGATGTCACAGTGGTCTGACTGCTCTCCGAGGTGGCGGAAACCTTCTTGGTGGTTGTGGCGGACATGACCTTGCCGTAATCGTCTTCGGAGATGGTATGATCCTTACTGAAATCACCCACGGGATCGAGCCGATCGGTTGGATACCGACGCATACTGCTTTTCCCCATCAAAAACGCCGACCGCTCGATGCTCTTGCCGGCATCCTGCGTACAATCGACACCGTACCACGCTCCGTCCACCTGCACGATGTTCCACGCGTGATAGTTGTTTGACAGAAGATAGCAGGGAATGTTCGCCTTCTCCATAAAGCGCTGGAAGGTCAACGCATAGGAGGTACACACGATGTTGGTGCGCACGCCCGTAAGCAGCTCATACACACCGTTGATCAGATCGTATCCCCCGCCGGGAAGCTCCTGTGCGCCATACTCGGTGGCAGCACAGATATAATCGGCGATGTACAGCATCCGATCCACCTGTGAATAGCTTGCGGTCTTGGCGAGAACGCCGTCAATGATGGCGTCTGCCTTGGCGAGCTCTTCCCTGCTGTCAGAGTATTCCACATCGATGGTGCCGTAACAAAGAACGCTTCCGTCCTCAAGCGTCTTCGAGTAATTCTCGGTTATGCACACCGTGTTTGGAGAATAACCGGCATAAGTAAAAATACTATCCGTCTGTATCCCGGTGAAATTGCGCGAATCGTTGGAGTAGCTTCGATCCCAGTTGCGCTCCCCCTCGATATAGCAAACCGGCAAGTGCTCCTCAAGCTGTGAAAACGCTAACTTCACCGCGTTGTAAAAGTGCTTCTTGTCGCTGACAACATAATAGGTTTCGCCGTCAATCTCGCGGACAGGGATATCCCCCGCTTGCACTATCATCGGCACAAGCGCTGATAATAGGCACACCGTCAAGATAAAACTGATCACTCGTTTCATCCCCATACCCTCTTTTCTGAAATGATTCCCCTGTATTTTACCCTTCTTCGTCTCTGCTGTCAACCGCAATCTTCATATGCCGCCCGCCTACACTTCCTGTTCTTTTTAGGGTAGAGCAAGATGTCCGAACCCGCCGCACACGCGGCATCATTCGGCGCTTTTACCCCACCGTATGCTTGCAAGACTTTAACAAACAAAGTTGAAACAAAACTATTGCGTCTTTTGTTTTTTTCTGGTATACTATAGAAAGATATAGGGAGTAGTCAGCACGTTTGTGCGATGAAGTCAACATCCTGGAGCTTGCTCCTGGCCTCATCTAAAATGACGAGACTTATCTGTTTTGGCAGGTGAGTTTCGTCTTTTTTATCTGCAACGACATCCTTTCCGATTTGAAAACACATGTTGGGAATATACTCTCGTTAAGAGAGCATTAAAATAGATATCCTTATTATTAAGAATTTCCAAGGAGGTAACAGCATGAGGTATTACTGCGAAAACAAAGAGAACGTCCTGCGAGAACTCGGTTCGTCCGAAAACGGACTAAGCGCGCAGGAAGCTCGGACCCGTCTTGAACGAAACGGCAAAAACAAACTGGAAGCGGCAAAGGGAAAATCCCTGATCCGCAGATTCTTCGAGCAGCTCGCCGACCCAATGATCATTATACTGCTGGTCGCCGCGGCCATCAGCGGTGTTCTCGCGGTTGTCGAAAATGACAGCTTCGCGGACGTTATCATCATTCTCGCGGTCGTTTTGATCAATGCCGTTCTCGGAGTTTATCAGGAGAGCAAAGCGGAAAAAGCCATTGAAGCCTTGCAGGAAATGTCTGCCGCAACGTCCAAGGTGTTGCGTGACGGTAAGGTTCAGATCGTTCACAGCGAGGATCTCGTCGTGGGTGATATCGTTCTTCTGGAGGCCGGCGACGCCGTTCCCGCTGATGCGAGAATTTTGGAAAGTGCCAGCTTAAAGGTCGAAGAAGCGGCTCTTACCGGCGAATCTGTACCCGTCACGAAGTTTATCGACATCATCAACTTGCGGGACGGTGAGAAGGACGTTCCTCTCGGCGACCGGAAGAATATGCTCTATATGGGCGGCACCGTCGTCTACGGCAGAGGCACGGCTGTCGTTACCGCTACCGGTATGGATACCGAAATGGGTAAAATAGCCGATGCTCTGCAACAGGCCGAAGAGGGCGAGACCCCGCTCCAGATCAAGCTCAACCAGTTATCCAAGATCCTGACCTGGTTGGTTCTCGGCATTTGTGTCATCGTGTTCGGCGTTCAGCTTTTGAAGGCCGGCAGCTTTGATTTCAAGGTGATCCTTAATTCCTTTATGATCGCCGTTTCCCTTGCGGTTGCCGCGATCCCCGAAGGTCTTGCCGCTGTTGTTACGGTCGTTCTCTCCATCGGCGTCACCAACATGTCAAAGCGCAATGCCATTATCCGTCGTTTAACTGCGGTTGAAACGCTCGGTTGCGCACAGATCATCTGCTCAGACAAGACCGGCACGTTAACGCAGAATAAGATGACCGTCGTGGATTTCTTCGGTGAAAACGAAAAACGGCTTGCCACGGCAATGGCGCTGTGCAACGACGCCGAAATAGACGCCGAGGGCAACGTTACCGGCGAGCCCACCGAGGCGGCACTTGTCGCCTGGGCGCATGTGCTTGGTTTGGAAAAGACCGTCCTCAAATCCGAATTTCAACGTTGCGGCGAAGCGCCGTTTGATTCGGGCAGAAAGATGATGTCCACGGTTCATAAAGCTGAAAACGGGTATGTTCAGTACACCAAGGGCGCTCCCGACGTGGTGATCGGCAAATGTACCCATTATCTGAAGGATGGAAAAGCCGTCCCGATGACGAAAGACTATGTCAAAGAGATCCTTGCGGCAAACAAAGCAATGGCTGATAAGGCTCTGCGCGTGCTTGCCTGTGCCGAAAGAGTATGGGAAACCGTCCCCGAACAGTTTGAAGCCGGTCACTTGGAAAACGAGCTTTGCTTTGTCGGACTTTCCGGTATGATCGACCCCGTCCGTCCTGAGGTTAAGGACGCTATCGTGGAATGCCGAGAAGCCGGTATCCGTCCCATTATGATCACCGGAGATCATATTGATACCGCAGTTGCGATCGCAAAAGAGCTGGGTATCATCACAGAAGACACCTACGCCATCACCGGTGCTCAGCTTAACGAGATGAGCGACGAGGAATTTGAACAGAAATTCCAAAGCATCAGCGTATACGCCCGTGTTCAGCCTGAACATAAGACACGCATCGTCAACGCGTGGAGAAAGGCCGGATACGTCACCGCCATGACCGGCGACGGCGTCAACGATGCGCCTTCGATCAAATCAGCCGATATCGGTGTCGGCATGGGTATTACCGGAACCGATGTTACCAAAAACGTTGCCGATATGGTGCTGGCAGACGACAACTTTGCCACCATCGTCGGTGCCGTCGAAGAGGGTCGCCGCATTTACGACAACATCCGAAAAGCGATCCAATTCCTGCTCGGCTCCAACATGAGCGAGGTCTTAAGTATTTTCGCGGCAACGCTGATGGGCTTTACCATTCTTGAGCCTGTACACCTCTTATGGATAAACCTTGTAACGGACTGCTTCCCCGCGCTGGCACTCGGTATGGAAAAGGCCGAGCCGGACATTATGCGGCGTAAACCGCGCGACGCAAAATCCGGTATCTTTTCGGGTGGCATGGGAATTGATGTAGCCTATCAGGGCGCTTTGGTCACCGTTCTGGTTCTGCTGTCCTATTTTATCGGTCACTTTATGGAAACCGGAACGTGGGCCGTTACCAACAGTGCTCACGGCACCACGATGGCCTTCCTCACCATGTCTATGGCGGAGATCTTCCACAGCCTGAATATGCGCTCTCAGCGGCAAAGCATTTTCAAACTCGGTTCCCAAAACAAGGTGTTACTTTTGGCGGCGCTCGGTTCGCTGATTGCGACCACGCTTGTTTGTGAGGTCCCCTTCCTTGCAACCGCCTTTGAGTTTACAAGCGTTGAACCGACCGAATACCTCGTAGCGATCCTCCTCGGTGCCTGCGTCATTCCGATCGTTGAGCTTGTCAAGCTGATTCAAAGAAAGTGCGCGAAGAACTGATCCCAAATCGTTGACCGTAAAAAGCCATGCAAGCAAAG
>CAYZXC010000094.1:0-4953 GCA_964482275.1 uncultured Eubacteriales bacterium | reverse complement strand
AAAGGCCCGGATGATAGCCGTATTTCGGCACGAGTCTTATTCTACCACAAATACGGCAGTTGTCAAGACTTTTTGAAAATTTATCAATCCAAGAAGTCCTTTAATTTTTTGCTGCGGCTGGGATGGCGCAGTTTGCGCAATGCCTTGGCTTCGATCTGACGGATACGCTCACGCGTGACATCAAATTCTTTGCCGACTTCCTCCAACGTACGCGGACGGCCGTCCTCCAAGCCGAAACGCAGCGACAGCACGCGCGCCTCGCGCTGAGTCAGGGTGCCGAGAACGTCGCGCAGCTGTTCACGAAGCAACATACGCGATGCCGCATCCGCCGGTGCGGGTGCTTCGTCGTCGGGGATGAAGTCACCGAGATGGCTGTCCTCTTCCTCACCGATCGGCGTTTCCAGCGATACCGGTTCCTGCGCGACACGCATGATCTCGCGCACCTTGTCCGCCGGCAGATCCAGTTCGAGGGCGATTTCTTCTGCGGTCGGCTCGTGACCGTTTTTATGCAACAGTTGGCTGGACACCTTTTTTACTTTATTGATGGTTTCCACCATGTGTACGGGGATGCGGATGGTACGCGCCTGGTCAGCGATCGCACGCGTGATCGCCTGGCGGATCCACCAGGTAGCGTAGGTGGAGAACTTAAAGCCCTTGGTATAGTCGAATTTCTCAACCGCCTTGATCAGACCGAGGTTACCCTCTTGAATCAGATCCAAAAACTGCATGCCGCGGCCGACGTAGCGTTTGGCAATGCTGACGACCAGACGGAGGTTGGCTTCGGAAAGACGCTTTTTCGCATAGTCGCTGCCTTCGGCGATCTTGATGGACAATTCGATCTCTTCTTCGGGTGACAGCAGCGGAACACGGCCGATCTCTTTCAAATACACCTTGACCGGATCGTCGGTAGAGACACCGTCGGCGGACGCATCGTCGCCGCTCTCAACTTCGGTGACTTCGACGGCGGCTTCCATGTCTTCAAACGCCGTTTCAGTGAAATCATCGATGACCTCAACGCTCAAGCTTTCCAGCGTTTCATACAGCTTGTCCATCTGCTCCGGATCAAAATCCAGGTTTTCCATCGCATCCAGGATCTCTTGCGTTGTCAGTTTACCCTTGGTGCGACCGAGTTCAATAAGCTCGTTGAGCTGTGTCTTCTTGTCCTTTTTCACCAACGTGACGTCCAACAGATCATCGGATACGAGCGATTCCTGACCGGTGACTTCCTTGAGAATGTCCACTTTGTTTTCTTGCATTTTTCATTCCTCCGTGCGATCGTTTATTTCTTCATCTGCTTCATAGCGTTGAGTTTTTCCTGAATTTGCTCAGGCGTCAGCTCCGACGGCTGTTTGAGCGCCGCCAACTGATGCTCGCTTTTGATGACCGAAACGTAGCGTTTCGCTTCCTCGACGGTGAGCGACGAGATGTGCTCGCGCGCGTCTCTCACCATCTTTGTAATATACGCCATTTCGTCGGGATCATACAATTCCGATAAAAAGCTGAGCTCAATGCCAAGCCCCTGCTGATATCGGCTGAGCAGCTGCTCGTACACCTTGCGGTTGAACGGCGTGATCATTTCCTCCGGCGACAACAGCGGAGCAACCGCCGTCATATAATCGGGATTGAGCAGGAGCGCGCCGAGCAAGCCCTCCTCCGCACTGGCGCCGCGAACATTCGTCTTGGCGTCCGGATTGGCTTTTTGGGTGGATACCTCGGAATTGCGAATGGCCTGCGTCAACTGCTTGTCCTGCTGTTGCTTCTGCCGCCGCTTCATCTGATAGCTCAGTTGAGATTGCAACGCGGTTTTGGACACCTGAAGATCCGCCGCCAAACGACCGAGATACACGTCACGCTCCAGCGGACTGTGCAGCCCTGCAAGCAGCTCGGTGGCTTCCTTGAGATAGTTCACTTTGCCGTCCGTCGTGGTGAGCAGATGCCGTTTTCCGAGTTCGATCAAACGGTATTCCACGTCGTTGGCCGCCCGCTCTACCAACAGCTTAAAGCGTTCCGGCCCGTTGTTCTTGATGAATTCGTCGGGATCCTTGCCGTCGGGAATCGTGACCAGACGGATGCGCAATCCGATATCACGCAGCAGTCCTATCGCGCGTTGCGCACCCTTCTGCCCGGCGGCGTCCGCGTCAAACACCAGCACGACCTCATCCGTATACCGTGACAGCAGCCGCGCGTGCTCCGCGGTAAACGAGGTGCCGAGTGCCGCCACCGCGTTTTGGAAGCCCGCCTGATGCAGGGCGATGACGTCCATATAACCCTCGCACAGGATCAAGTGATCCGTTTTGACCTGTTTGGCGAAGTTCAGCGCGAACAGATTGTTGGTCTTCTTAAACACCAGCGTATCACCGGAGTTGAGATATTTCGGCTTGGAATCGTCCAGTACACGGCCGCCGAACGCGATCACGTTACCGCGTACGTCAATGATGGGAATCATCACACGGTTGCGGAAAATATCGTAGATCCCGCGCCCGTTTTTGCTTCTGGCACACAACCACGCGAGCACCAATTCTTCGTCGTGAAACCCTTTTTTTCGCAATTCGGACCGCAAAAAGTCGAAGCTTTGCGGCGCATAGCCTAACCCGAAATGCTTGATGGTGGCGTCGGTATAGCCGCGGCTATGATAATAATCAAGCCCGACACGGCCGCCCTGCGAATACAAATACGCGTGGAACAGGCGTGCCGCCTCGCGGTTGGCCTCCAAGATGCGCATCCGCTGTTTTGCCGTCGTGTCGTTATACGACTGCTCCGGCATCGACATTCCCGCGCGATCCGCTAAAAGCTTGACCGCGTCAACGTAACTTAAATTCTCGATCTTGCGGATAAAAGTAATAACGTCGCCGCCCGCTCCGCAGCCGAAGCAATAAAACGAGTTCGTTTCGGGATACAGGTTAAACGACGGCGTTTTTTCGCCGTGGAACGGACACAGGCCCACCAAATTGCGGCCGCGCCGTTTCATCGACACATACGACGAGACCACGCTCTCGATATCGTTTTTCGCATTCAATTCTTGTATAAAGCTATCCGGTAACATTCGATTATCCTCTCTTCAATTTGTATTCCTATTCTTATATCGCACTGATATGCTGACCCGACCAGCCTCTCGGAACAAACAGCTCGTGGTATTTTTCCAGAGCAAAGTTATCCGTCATACCCGCGATATAATCGCACGCGGCACGGTCGACGCCGTCACGCGCAGCGATCGTTCGGAATTCCTCCGGCAAGCGGTCGGCATCCTTCACGTAATAGTCATATAAACGGCGGACAAATTCATCCACCTTCTTTTCCTCATCCTTGGCGATGGAGTCCAGATACAGGCGGTCGAACATAAAGGTGTGGATCGCATCGAACGCCTCCTGCACGGCGGGTTCAAAGCCGATATCGTCACCGCTGTTTTCGATCACCGAGCGGATCAGCGTATCGAAGCGTTCGGCGCGGCTCTGACCCAGCACCGCCCGGATCTGCGCGGGAATATCCGATTCGGAAAACACCTTGGCACGCAGGGCGTCGTCAATATCGTGATTGATGTACGCGACGTGATCCGCCACGCGAACGATGCGCCCCTCTAAGGTTGCCGCCTGCTCGCCTTTGGTGTGGCACAGCACGCCGTTGCGCACCTCCCAGGTCAGGTTCAAGCCCTGTCCTTCGTTTTCCAGACATTCCACCACGCGCACGCTTTGCTCATAGTGACGGAAGCCGCCCGCCATACAGCGGTCAAGCGCCCGCTCACCCGCGTGACCGAACGGGGTATGCCCTAAATCGTGTGCCAAAGCGATCGCCTCGGTCAGATCCTCATTGAGCTGCAAGGCACGCGCGATCGTGCGGGCGATCTGCGATACCTCCAGCGTGTGCGTCAGCCGCGTGCGGTAGTGATCCCCCTTAGGCGAAAGAAACACCTGCGTTTTGTGCTTTAAGCGGCGAAACGCCTTACAGTGCAGTACGCGGTCGCGGTCACGCTGAAAATCGGTGCGGAAATCGCACTTATCTTCGGGCCTCTCGCGCCCTTTACTGTCCGCCACAAACGTCGCGCGCGGCGACAGCATCAGCCGTTCGGTCTGTTCGGTTCGTTCTCTGGGAGTCATACGATCACCGCCTTCTATCTCGTTATACGCATCCGTTCGCGGATTTTCCTCTAAAAACCGAAAATTTTTTAAAAAGAATCGTATTGCTCGTCCAATTTGTGAAAAGTAAGCGCACCGCAGGAGCGATCGGTCAGTTGTTTTTGAAACGCATCGACCGACTCAACAGGCAGGTGCAGCGATACCGTGACCGTATTGGCAAAGTCGGCGTTGTCCACCCTGCCGCCGCATTCGGGGATCAAGGATTGCAGCCAGCCGTACTGCGCGTAATCGCACACGATCTCGCCGTACGCGCACAAACGGCGCTCGATGATACCCGCCTCGCTGACCGCCAGTGCGGCGCTTTGCGAATACGCGCGCACCAGACCGCCCGTGCCGAGCAAAACCCCGCCGAAATAGCGGGTGACGACGATGACGCAATCGGTCAGTCCCCGCTTTTGCAGCACCTCTAAGGTCGGCAGTCCCGCCGTGCCCTGCGGTTCGCTGTCATCCGAAAAGCGGCTGATGCCGCCCTCACGCAGGACATACGCGTACACATTGTGGCGCGCGTCCCAGTGCTCCTTTTTCTTGGCAGCGATAAAGTCCAACGCCTCCTGCTCGGTCGTGACGGGAAGCACCGCGCCGATAAAGCGGGAACGGCGGTCTACATATTCAGCTGTTGCCGCCCTCGCGACGGTCTTGTATGCCGTTTCCATAAAAGATCACAACCTCAAACAGACGAGAAAAGGCAGCGCATTACTGCACTGCCCTTATCCACAACCTTATTTGCTTTCCTTCATACCGAAGCGCTTGTTGAAACGATCAACACGGCCGCCGGTATCAACCAGCTTCTGTCTGCCGGTGAAGAACGGATGGCACTTGGAGC
>CAYZXC010000093.1:0-4968 GCA_964482275.1 uncultured Eubacteriales bacterium | reverse complement strand
CCTATTTTCATTCCAACAATAAGACCGATGCGGATATTGCGTTCGCGATGGAACACGGCATCGGCTATTTTGTGGTGGACAACGAAGAAGAGTTGTTCGCAGTGGAACGCGAAGCTGAAAAGCGCGGCATTCGTCAATCGGTGCTGCTCCGCATCACCCCCGGTATCGATCCGCACACCTTTGAGGCGGTATCCACCGGCAAGGTGGATTCCAAGTTCGGCTTTGCGATCGAAACGGGTGCCGCCGAGGATATCCTCGTCAAAGCTCTCGCCCAACCGCATATCCACGTAGCGGGGCTGCATTGCCACGTCGGCTCACAGGTGTTTGATGCTGAGGTATTTTTACTCACCGCCGACGTGATGCTGCAATTCATTGCGGATATGCACGCCCGCCACGGCCTTGTCACCGAGCTGTTTGACATCGGCGGCGGCTTCGGCGTGCGGTATCTCGACAGCGATCCGGTATTGGATCTGAACAGCTGCCTTGCCGAGATCGGCAGCTTTATGAAGCAGAAAGCCGCCGCACTTGGTATCACGTTACCGAAGATCGCCTTTGAACCGGGGCGCAGCATCGTCGCAGACGCGGGTATGACGCTGTACACTGTCGGCAATGTCAAATGCATTCCCGATTTTATCAACTACGTGTCGGTGGACGGTGGTATGACCGATAACGTGCGGTACGCGATGTACAATGCCCCCTACACGCTGTTCCAGGCAAACGCGATGAACCGCGAGCACGATATGACCTGCACGGTTGTTGGCCGTTGCTGTGAAAGCGGGGATATCATTCAACCGGAGGTTAAACTGCCTTCCGCCATCAAACGCGGCGATATCGTTGCCTGCTTGACCACCGGTGCCTATCACTACTCGATGGCATCCAACTACAATCGGCTGACGCGTCCGCCGATCGTGATGCTGTCAAACGGCGACTCCTATGTTGCGGTACGGCGTGAAACCATCGACGATCTGATCGCCTTAGACACTTAAAAAATGAGCGGCACACGGAAAATCATTCCGTGTGCCGCTCTTATTCTTTGTTATGCGTTGGTGTAGTTATCAAAGTAGCCCTGCACCAGTACGACCGGTGTGCCCTTATCACCCGAACCGCTGGTCAGATCGCACAGCGAGCCGATGAGGTCGGTCAGCTGACGGGGCGTGGTGCCCTGCGATGCCATATTGCCGACAAGGCTTCCCTCTTTTTGCTTAATGCTCTTGGAAATCGCCTCTTTGAGCGCCTCACCCGACAGGTCTTTGAAATCGTTATCCGCCAGATACTTAAGCTTGAGTTCGTTCGGTGTGCCGATCAAGCCGTCGGTAAACGCGGGGGATACGATCGGATCAGCCAGCTCCCAAATCTTACCCTGCGGATCCTTAAACGCACCGTCACCGTATACCATAACCTCTACGTGCTTGCCGGTGGCTTTCAAAATGCGCGCCTGCACATCCAGAACCAGCTCCTTGCACTCACGCGGGAACAGCTTAACGGTATCCTCGGTGGATTTGTTGGAACCGAGCAGACCGTATTTCTCATTGCAACCGCTTCCCGCTACCGGCGCGGTCAAAATATCGTCCAATCCACAGACCACCTTCGCGCCTGCCGCCTTCAGAATGCGCTTGGTGCGGGCACGGGTGTGAATATCACAGTTGAGAACGCGATCGGTATAGTTCAAAATCGTTTTCGCCTGGTTGGCAAACACGATCTCGACCTCAGCACCGCACTCGCGGATGAGATCGCCGTAATACTGGACGTAATCCACGCCGGTGAACTCGTGCTTGTTCACACCGAACAACTCGCGGTATTTTTCCAGTGACAGCACATCCGAATACGGATTGACGCCGGCTTCATCCACCTTGTCAAGGCTGATCAGCTCGTTACCGACCTCATCGGACGGATAGCTGAGCATCAGCACGATCTTTTTAGCACCCTTTGCGATACCGCGCAGGCAGATCGCAAAGCGGTTGCGGGACAAGATCGGGAAGATAACGCCCACCGTACCGCCGCCGAGCTTTGCACGCACATCGGCTGCGATCGCGTCCACCGACGCATAGTTGCCCTGCGCACGGGCGACAATGGATTCGGTAATGGAAATGACATCGCGATCACGCAGCTCAAAGCCCTCTGCTTCGGCAGCCTGCAACACGCTGTCTGCTACGATAGCCGCCAGATCGTCGCCCTCACGAATGATGGGGCAGCGGATACCGCGCGATACCGTACCAACTCTTCTTTCCTTTTCCATACGAAAGCCTCTTCCCTTTTTGTGAATTTCAGAACCGTTATTTACTATACTCTATTTTGAACCAAAATGCAAGAAAAACTACAGTCTGCTTGCAATTTTTTTGAAACGGTCAAAACACCAGCTGCACCAACAGCATATAGCACACCGTGCCGCCTGCAATGGACAGCAGCATTTGCCGCTTCCACAAATGTAAAATAACCACCACGGCGAGCGCGATCAGCTCCGGAATCCCGTGCGAGCCGCCGAGAATGTCCACCGCTTTCAAGCAGTAGACAATGAGCATTCCAAACAATGCGGGCGGCAGTGCTTTGCCGAGATATTCCACAAATGCCGGCGTTTTCCGCTTGGGGTGAAACACCAGAAACGGTACAAACCGCGTGATCAGCGTCGCAACAACACATATACCGACCGTCAACAGCTGCTGTGTCAGCGTCATTGCCCCTCACCCGCTTTCTCGATCGGGCGGCGAAATGCCGCAAGCAGCACCAGCATACACAGCATCGTTGGGATAATGAAGGATTCCGCCCCGAAAAGGAACAAACACACGACCGAGGACACCACCCCGATGACCGATGCCGCGTGGTGCTTTTCTTTCAGCCATTGTTCCAGGAAGATCACCGCAAACATTGCCGTCATCACGAAGTCGATCCCCTCGGTGCTGAACGGGATCACCTCACCGAGTATGCTTCCCACCGCCGTACCTGCCACCCAATACAGCTGATTGAGCAGCGTCACGAACAGGTAAAACCAACCGCGATCCACGTCCGCAGGCGGCGTGACGGAGGAATTGATGGAAAAGGATTCGTCGCACATCCCGAAAATGAGGTACGGCTTCTTGGCACCCAATCCCTTATACTTTTCCAGCATCGACAAGCCGTAGAAAACGTGTCGCGCTTGGATCATCAGCGCCATACAAAACGCGGAGACGGGCGCAAACGCACTGAGCAGCATCGTCACCATCACAAACTGCAACGATCCGCCGAACACGACAACACTGATCAACAGCGGCATCCAAAACGGAAAACCCGCCGTACTCATATAGATCCCGTACGACATTCCCAAAAAACCAAAACCCGCCAAGATCGGCAAGGTGTGCGGGAATGCGTACCGCAACGCTTTTCTTTTACTCACGTTCGTTTCACCGACTTTCCGACAACGACCAGTATACACCTTCCAACGGAATAATGCAATTTTTTTGCGTAAACCATTTTACTATTGCCAAAAAGTGTGATATACTGTTCCTTGATTTCAACGAAACGCAGGGATCAATTTGAAAAAAAGCAACTACTCATATAAGGCCCCTCACAACAAAACAGCGTTCAAGGCGGGACTGCGCGACGGCATCCCGATCGGACTCGGCTATCTTGCCGTTGCGTTTTCACTGGGCGTTGCCGTTCAAGGTGCCGGACTCTCCTGGTTTCAAGGATTGATCGCCAGCTGGTCCTGCACCACCTCAACCGGCGAATACGCGGTATTCTCGCTGATCGCGGCGGGCACCACCCTCTGGGAGATCGCGCTGGTCACGCTGATCATTAACGCGCGTTATCTGCTGATGAGCTGTGCCACTACCCAGCGATTGGATCCGGATATGCCGTTTTGGCACCGTTACCTCATTGCATTCCATTTGACGGACGAGTTGTTCGGTATCACCATTGCGCGCCCCGGCACCTTAAATCCGTATTACTCCTACGGTGCGTTTTCGACCGCCGTTCCCGGCTGGGCATTCGGCACGGCACTCGGCACCGTCGTCGGCAGCATCTTACCGCAGAGCCTCACAAGTGCCTTGAGCGTGGCTCTGTACGGTATGTTCTTAGCGGTCATCGTGCCGCCCGCCCGTCAAAACAAGGTGGTTACGGGTTTGATCGTCCTGTGCTTTGCGGTAAGTTACGCCTCAGAGCACCTGCCGCTCATCCGTGATCTGTCGGACGGTATGCGCATCATCCTGCTCACGGTCGTGCTCTCCTCGGCGGCGGCACTGCTGTTCCCCAAAAAGGATGAGGGTGATGAGAAGGAGGTGCCGGCACCGTGAATTGGGCATATATCGCGGTTATGGCAGCCGTCACCTACGCGGTACGCGTCCTGCCCATGACGCTCATTAAAAAGCCGATCCGCAACCGCTTCATCCGCTCGTTTTTGTATTACGTCCCCTACGTTACCTTGGCAATTATGACCTTCCCCGCTATCGTGGAAGCCACACAGTACCCCCTCGCCGGTGCGTTAGCGTTAGCGGTCGGGATCGTGGTCGCGTGGCTCGGCGCTGACCTGTTCAAGGTCGCCGTGTCCTGTTGCGGTGTGGTGCTGATCGCGGAATGGATCATCACATTACTGAAATAAAGGAGAACTGAACAATGGTCAAGCACGTCATTCTGTGGAAACTCAAGGAACTGCCGGCGGCGGAGACTTCCGCCGTGAAAGCCGACATCAAAAAGCATCTGGAAGCGCTCAACGGCAAGATTCCCGGACTTTTAGAAATCAAGGTATACACCGACAAGCTGGACAGCTCCAACGTCGACGTGATGCTGGATTCGTCCTTTGAGAGCGAAGCGGCACTGAAAGGATACGCCGTTCACCCCGACCACGTCGCGGTGGCGGACACGTACGTACGCCCCTACACCGCCTCCCGCGCCTGTTTGGATTTCACGGTATAGTATCAAATGAACAAGCCCCTGCGGAATCACTGGACTGTATCCCTAAAAACAGACATTGAAAGAAAAGACCCCCTGTTGTAGAAT
>CAYZXC010000092.1:0-5069 GCA_964482275.1 uncultured Eubacteriales bacterium | reverse complement strand
GTTATACTAAAGAATAGTATAAAAACGGAGGACGTACTATGTGCGGATTTTGCGGGTTTACCGGTGACGTTGTCAATCGGGAAAAGCTGTTACAACAAATGGCGGACAAGATTACCCATCGGGGCCCCGATTCCCAGGGTGTCTATACAGATGAGCATCTCGCTATGGCATTCCGTCGGCTTTCCATCATCGACCTGGAAGGCGGCAGTCAGCCGATCGAAAACGAGGACGGCTCCAAGGTGTTGATGTTTAACGGCGAGATCTACAACTACCGTGATCTGCGCCGCGAATTGATCGAGGCGGGCCACGTCTTCAAGACCGAGACCGACAGCGAGGTACTGCTGCACGGGTTTGAGGAATGGGACGCCGAGCTTCTGTGCCGACTGCGCGGTATGTTCGCATTTGCGGTGTGGAACAAGCAGACACACGAGTTGTTTTTGGCGCGCGATTATTTCGGCATCAAGCCGATGCACTATACCCTCCTCCCCGACGGGCGGCTGATCTTCGCGTCCGAGATCAAATGTATTTTAGAGCATCCCGATTATCACAAGGAATTCAACGAGGCGGCACTGGACAACTATTTGTCGTTCCAGTATTCGTTGCCGCGTGAGACCTTTTTCAAAGATATTTACTGTCTGCAACCGGCGCACTATCTGCGCTACCGCGACGGCGAGGTCACCGAGACCCGCTACTGGGAAGCCGCCTTCACCCCCGATGAGAGTATGACGCTTGACGAAGCGGTGGATCAGATCGACGAGGCGTTTACCGATTCGGTCGAAGCACATCGCATCAGCGACGTAGAGGTCGGTTGCTTCCTTTCCGGCGGTGTGGACTCCTGCTTTGTGGCGTCGTATTTCGGCGGGCAAAAAGCGTTTACCGTCGGGTTCGACAACGGCCAGCACTACAACGAGACCAATTTCGCCGCCGAGCTTGCCGAGGCGGTTGGGATTGAGCATCATAAGCACCTGATCTCGGAAGAAGAATACTGGGAGTCGCTGCCGAAGGTGCAATACGTGCTGGATCAGCCGTTAGCCGACCCCGCGTGCGTCGCGCTGTACGCGGTATCGAAGCTCGCATCACAGTATGTCAAGGTCGTGCTCTCCGGCGAGGGAGCGGACGAGCTGTTCGGCGGTTATCGCATCTACCACGAACCCACCTCGCTTAGCGGCTACCAGAAGCTGCCGCGCGGACTGCGGCGAGCGCTCGCCGCGATCGTGCGCGCCATTCCGTTCGATTTCAAGGGCAAATCGTTTATCATCCGCGGTTCCAAGACGGTGGAGGAACGCTTCATCGGCAACGCGTATATGTTCTCGAAAGACGAAAAAGCCAAGCTTCTCAAAACCATCCCTGCTACCGATCCGACCGCACGCACCAAGGAATGGTTTGAGCGGTGTGAGGGGCTGGACGATGTCACACGGATGCAGTATGTGGATATCAACCGCTGGATGGTGGGCGATATTCTGCTCAAAGCCGACCGTATGAGTATGGCACATTCCTTGGAACTGCGCGTACCGTTTTTGGACAGACGCGTGTTTGAGGTCGCCTCGCACATCCCCGCGAAACACCGCATCGGCGGCGGCACGACCAAGCACGCCCTGCGCCTCGCCGCGAAACGGCATATCCCCGAAAAGGATACCGCACGCCCGAAGCTCGGCTTCCCGGTTCCCGTTCGCGTATGGTTGCGTAAGGAAGTTTACTACAACAAGGTCAAAGAGGCTTTCCTCAGTGCCGATGCCGAACGGTTCTTTAACACCGACGTGTTGATGCGTTTTCTGGACGAGCATTACGCCGGCAAGCGTGACAACAGCCGTAAGATCTGGACCGTGTATATGTTCCTTTTGTGGTACGGCTTATATTTCTAAAAACAACCGCCCTGTGCACACCGTGTTGCACAGGGCGGTTTACCGTCACTGTCTGTCGAAGGGATTGACAAATCGCACGTTTACGAGTATACTGCGTAAGGTCGTGACACTTTCACGGCTTTGGAGGTACAGATGAAACAACATGTGATCGTCTGCTGGAAACGCGTCTCAGCGTTTTGCAAGCGACATGCAGCCTCATGTACCGCGGTCGGAATCGGCATCCTGTCGGTACTGATGCTCACCGGAATGACCTCAGCACTGCGACCCGTGACCATTGATGATAACGGGCATTCGCAGACAATACTCACGCTCAGTCGCGATCAAGACGGTATTTTGGCAAGCGCGGGGATCTCCGTGGAACCGGAAGACGTGGTGACCGCGTCGGAATCTGAGATCGAGATCGATCGCGCGTTTACCGTTACGGTGGCAGTGGACGGCGGTGAGCAAGCGGTTCTTTGCATGACCGGCGGCACGGTTGCCGATGCGTTGACGAAAGCACAGGTCAATACGCTGACGCACACGTTGACCGAATATGCGGCGGAGGATGTGCTCACCGCCAATATGATCATCACCGTAAAACCGTTGGAAAACACCACCCGCACCGTGACAGAGGTCGTTGCGCACGAAACCGTACTCACCTTTTCCGATGAATTGCCTGCCGGCAGCCGCTTGGTGGAGCAGGACGGCGTTGCGGGCGAAAAGACGATCGTCTACCGCGATTATTTCAAGGACGGCGAGCTGGTGACTACCGAGATCGTCAGCGAAACGGTAACCGCTGAGCCGGTCACCGAGCTGGCAACGGTCGGCGCCGGTGCAATGTCGATCTCGCCGGAAGCCCTGACCATCGACGCCAACGGCGTCCCGACGAAATACAAAGCGGTGCTGACCGGAACCGCTTGCGCGTACACCGCCAAGGAAGGCGCGCGCACTTCGACCGGTACGATTCCGGCTATCGGGACCGTCGCGGTCAATCCCAAGGTGATCCCCTACGGATCCAAGCTGTTCATCGTATCGGACAACGGCTACGTTTACGGCTACGGTGTCGCCTGCGATACCGGCGGCGCTCTGTTGAGCAACAAGATCATTGCGGATCTGTATATGGATACGGTGGCGGACTGTTATCAGTTCGGCAGACGCGCGGTACGCGTGTACATTTTAGAGTGAAAAAGCGCTTCCCGTTATTCGCGGGAAGCGCTTTTTTCCGACTTGCAAAACAGCTCGCGGCAGCCGATATAGAGTAGCAGAATACCGAACGCGCGACGCAACAGATCCGTATTGATCGCGCTCGCCGCCCAAGCGGCAAGCGCCGAGGTCATAACGCCCGCCACTGAGCACCAGATCACCGCTTTCCATTCCACGCGCTTATTGCGGATATGCGAGATCAGAGCAGTGGGCGCGCAACACAAAAAATACAACAAATTGATACCGCCGGCGGTATACTGATCGACAGCGGCAAAAGCGGTCAGATAAACGACGAGAAGCGATCCGCCGCCGATCCCGAAACCGCTGATAATACCGGTGACAAGTCCCACCAGCACAGCAAGGGTGATCTTCACAGGAGCAACACCGCCCGAATACCGCCGTACAACAGCAAAATGCCGAACAAGCGGCGCAGCAGCGTTGCGGACATGTTTTTGAAGAATACGCCGGACAGTACACCGCCCGCCGCACCGCCGATGAGATACGGCCACGCAAGCGCGATATCAAAGCCGCCGCGCACCCAAAAGACGATGAGCGACACCACCGATAGCGGCACAACGATCGCAATCGAGGTGGCAAACGCGTGCTTTTGCTTCATGCCGGTCCACGAAGTCAACAGCGGCACCAGAAACAAACCGCCGCCCGAACCGAACAAGCCGTTCGCCACACCCGCCAGCGCACCGGTCACCACATATTTGACGGTCGGTTTCATAAATAGCCCCCATTCGGTGTTAGGGTGCCCGAAAAGCAAGGCAATATACAACCGTTAGGGCAAGCACGCGATGTGGTAACGCAAATAGAACACCGTTAAGACCAGCTGCTCCATCTCCTCACGCTCTCGCATACCGGCATACCAAAACATGCGGTATAGTTTGCTATCCTCCGATAACAGATCCTTTTGAGAGCGCAGCGTCTCTCTCCACTCCTCCGGAATCGGATCGGTATATTCCCTTTTGAGAAATTCTTCGGTTTTCTCGACCCCCATGCTGCCCTCCAGCAAAGCCATGCAAAATTCCATCTCTCGAAACAGTCTCATTTCCCTCATTTTAATCATCCTCCTACTATATATTACTTTATGACACTTTGTATGAATTGTCAATATTTTATCGCTTTTCATCGCATAATTGGGTCGAGGTGAAATACATGAAACCGCTTAAAGAACGACTCAGTATCACATTGGACGGCGATATTATCGAAAGGATCAAAGCGTTAGCCGAAGAGCAGGATCGCTCCGTGTCACAATACATCAACCTGGTGTTGAAAAGCCATTTGAAACGGTTGGAGGAAAAGAACGCCAAAAAATCATAACAAAAACCCCGAAGCCCTTTCACAGCTTCGGGGTTTATTATTGTTGGTTAGTAGGTTTTATATATCAAGCTTGGATTCGCAGATTATCTTCGCGACCGGTTCTCCTCAGTACATGGGACTATCCCCTTCTTAAATAATTTTCAGGAAACCTCGCAACCAAATCATTTGAATCACCTTATCTCACGAATAATAGATCTAAACGCTTCTGAGTTCAAAACTTAATGGATCTTTGGACTCACCTCTTTCAGTTTTCTGCCGAGGGTTGGTATTCAGCCCACGGGACTCACTCCTTTTCTGTAATCTCGTCTTTTGTTTCTTTCCTTCTGTCACCTATAATATACCGCAGCATATCTGCATTGTCAATAGTTTTTTATAATTTTTTTGAATTTTTTTATTCAACATTTTTCGCACTTGACGAACAGGACAAAACGCGTTACTATAGAAGCAGAACAAAAAGAACGGAGAATGGCATATGTCTGAAGAATACGGAAACGATATTGTCACCGTCGTGGACGACGAGGGCAATCAACACGAGTTTGAAATTTTGGATATGATCGAGACCGACGACGGCCGGTACGTGGCACTCCTGCCCGTCTATCACGATCCGAGCGAGCTGTTAAACGACGACGGCGAGCTGGTCATCCTGACTGTTAAAGAGGAAAACGGCGAGGATCTGCTGCTCCCCATCGAGGATGACGA